>DLXG01000236.1 GCA_003448875.1 Anaerolineaceae bacterium | reverse complement strand
CAACTACGGTGAAAACAACTCGCTGATGGTGATTACCCGCAACTACTCCGGGCCGGTGCTGATCACGGCAGGTTTAATCTCGGTCTTGCTGGGCTTCATCGGCCCGCTGGCGGATCTGGTCTCGACCATCCCGACCGCGGTATCCGGTGGTTTGTCCATCTACCTGTTTGGCGTCATCGGCATGCAGGGTATTGCGCTGATGCTGGCGGAGAAGGTCAACCTCTTCGATCCCAAGCAACTGGCCATCGGCGCGACCATCCTGATCATCGGTATTGGCGGTAACATCGGCTACGAAGGCGGCTTCCTGCCGATCCCGATCCTCAAGGGCCTGTTCCCCTTCGGCTGGCCTTCCATTGCAACCGGTGCGGTGGTTGGTATTCTGTTGAACCTGATCACCAATGTATGGAAACCGCCGGTGGAGCGGCTGAACGTGCTCGATAAGTAAATAAGCCGCCAACGGATTAACCAATCCGTAAGAACGTAATCTCGGTTGGTTTTTTGGTGGCTCCCGATGTCCGGCTTCTGACATCGGGAGCCTTTTTAGAATATAATACGAGGGAAGTGATGATAGAGAACGAAACGATCCTCATCAGCGGGGCCGGCGGGAAAACCGGTCTGGCGGTGTGTGAGGTATTGGCAGAAAAGGGTGTGAAAATTCGAGCCTGGGTACGCCGGGAAGCGTACACTTTTCCCTTGCGCCAATTGGGTATAGAAGACTTCATTATTGGTGACTTGCTGGATTATTCGCTGGCTGAGAGAGCCATGCAGGGTATTACAACGGTTTATCACATTCCACCCAATATGAATCCCGAAGAATTGCGCATAGCCGATAATCTGATCCGGGCGGCTCAACACCAAGATGTCCAGCGTTTTGTTTATCATTCCGTATTGCATCCGCAGGTGGAAGAGATGCCGCATCACTGGCAGAAAATGCGGGTCGAGGAGCGTTTGTTTACCAGCGGGCTGGCGTTTACTATTCTGCAGCCAACGGTGTATATGCAAAACCTGCTTGGTTACTGGCAAACCATTCAGCAGGAAGGAAAATACACTGTCCCTTACTCGGTGGACGCTGTCCTAAGTCAGGTGGATTTAGGTGACGTGGCCGAAGCGGCTGCTACGGTATTGCTGGAAGAGAATCACGCTTATGCAATTTATGAGTTGAGCGGTCCGGAGGCTCTTACCGCCAGAGAAATCAGCCAGAGAATTTCAAAAAAGATTGGCAAAATTGTTGAGGCAGTGGAAATTGACCGTGAAGAATGGCAGCATCGGATGCTGGCGGCCGGAATGCCAGTTTATGCGGTCAATACTCTTTTGAAAATGTTTATGTATTATGAACAATACGGGATGCGCGGCAATCCGAATGTATTAAGGATGTTATTGGGCAGGAACCCCACCACATTTGATCAATTTATTTCAAAAGAGATCGAAAGGACCAGGAGCGCAACCAATGGATAAAAACAAGAGCCAGCACTACAACTTTTGCCACGAAGCCCTGCCGACTCTGTTTCACTCGCAAACCAAAGGATTTCTGGAATATCTGGAGCGGGATGGCTTGAAGTTCCTGAAATTCTGGTGGGATCATGTAGGGGAGCGGTTGGATGATTCCAAATGTTCTTCCTTTGCCGGAGCGCAATTTGAGTTCCGGGAGGTTCCGGAGAAAAAGTCGCGCGTGGTGCTGGTGCGTCTGCCCACTCCAACGGCGAATTACGAATTTTACATGATGGCTCTGGTACAGACACCCGAAAAACGCCTGCCGATGGTGCGCCTGCCTAACACCCGGGTGTTTGCCCTGGAAAAGGTGCCAACCGAAATGAGTGAAAGCGGGACGATGTTTGTTGAAGTGACACCGCGCTGCAGGATGCTACGTATTAAGGAAGGCCCTAAACCTTCTATGCAAACCTTTTATAACACCGTTCTCAAATATGTCTGGAAGAAAGACTTTGGAGGGTTGGAATGAAATTCGACTTTGGATTGGCGGTAACAGCTCTGGCGATGCTTTTTTTCTATCTCCGGCTGGCCATGCTGCGCGGCAGAAAACGCCGTTTGGAGCGGGAGCAGGCCCTCAAAGCCAAAAAGGCGGGTAAAGGTGCTAAGGTTGTCCTGCCTGACCCAAACAAGCCGAGATATGAGATTCGCAGCTGGGTGTTGGTTGGAATTGCGGTTGGTTTGATGCTGGTAGGACTGGCTGCGCGTCAGGCAACTTCGTTCCCGCAAATTATGCAGGATTACTGGTGGGTGGGAACTTCTCTTGGAGCGGTATTGTTTGCCTTCTGTTTTAAGTAATCCGTAAGATGAACGAAGCCCAATCGGATACGATTCAGATCACGATTGAATTTACCAATCTGGCAAAATATATCGCCGGTGTACCGGCGATTGAGGCTGAATTTCCCCGCGGAATTACCTACCGTCAAATTGTGGAATGGCTGGCGGAGCGATACCCTGATATGGTTGGAATTATCATTCAGGATAATAAACAAGCCTTGTTGAATTCCAACCTTTTCATCATCAACGGTGAGATGGCTCAGCCAGCCTTTCTCATGGATGAGTGTCCAGAAGACGGTGATCGTTTGACGCTGGTCGCCGTTGCAACGGGCGGTTGATCACCGCTCCCTGCGGGTCTGCTCATTTAGCGCAGGAAAAATGAAAGAATTATCAGCACGGCAAAGAATGAGCCTGCCAGAATGCCGATGCGCTTCAAGTCCTTGATGATGGGGGTGTAATCCGGGTTAAATTCACTGCTGCTGGCAGAATAACGACCGGTTGGGGCGGCTGCGGTTTTGGCAGGGCTTTCGCGTACTACCGATTCGCTGGATGAAACACGCCGTTTTTGTTTTTTAGCCATTCACAACTCCTCAATAAAAAATTATCTTTGTTCAACAAAATTTGCAGTCACCACGATGCGGTGGGTGTTGACCATGTATGGATAGCATGAAATCAGGGTAACCACCGCTTCACGGGTTGGGGCAAGCACTTCTACGCGGGTGGGTTCGACAATCTGGCTTTGTTCCACGACGTATACAAACGCCCGCTGACTGGTGTAAACGATAATCTCATCCCCCTTTTTTAACTTGTCCAGATCGCGGAAGATTTCACCAAATACGTCGTTATGGGCTGAAAGTACAAGGTTGCCCTTTTGTCCGGGGTTGGGTGAACCAATCATCGTGCCAACCCCCTTTTTAAGTTGTTCCCATCCGTCGCCCTGCACAACCGGAGCATCCACACCGATAGCGGGGATTTGAATCCGGACAGCCTGTTCCGGGCTGGGGGTGGGTATGGGCAGGCTGGCAAAGGTTTGCACCAGCGGGCGCAGGTGTTCTGGAATTTCGGCATCGTTAGGGCGCACACCGCCGGGTGAATTGGGCGGGGTGTGGCCGGAAGGCAAGACGACCGCCTGAATGAGCGGTGTGGGGGTGAGGGTGGGCTGCTGCAAAGCAGCTGCTACTTCTTCATTTAGGCTGCGGATCAGATTCATGCCATTAAGTAACACAAATGCCAGCCCAAGCACCGCAGCAATTTCAACAAACAACAGCAGGCGGTCTAACCAGCGGTTTTTCTCGCGGCGGGGGACTGCCCCCTCAACGGTGACTTCTGCTTCGCCAAGCGGCTGGATGGTCTGAAAGGCAGAAGCGCTTGGCTGGGGTTCTACCCGCACCACCCGGCCGGTACGGCGAAAGCGCTCCAGCCGCTGTTCTCGTTCGGCGCGGCGCTTTTCAACCAGTATTTGCCTCAATTCTTCAACGGTGAGGTCTTCAACAGATCTTCTGCGGCGCAAGGTGTTGTTTCCTTTCCTGAACCTGCCAACCTTCAAAATTATACCCGATTTTAACAAGGGCGGAATTTCAAAAATTGTGCTGATTATGGTAAGATACCCCATATTTCACAGGATGGATGGTAAAAATGTCCACTGCGCGGAAGTGCATTTTAATCGTGGTACTGGTTTGTTTTACGCTGATTCAACCTGCTCAGGCGCAAAGCAGTCCGCCTTTGGAAAGTTTGCTGATTCAAATCCTGCCGGAATTTGACCGCCCTGACGTTCTGGTCATTTACCGCCTCAGTCTGGCTGCCAGTGTCAGCCTGCCGGCCCAGATTAGTTTGCGAATTCCACGCGCGGCAGGTGCGCCGTATAATGTGGCCTGGGAAGATGTAGACGGCCTGCTGTATAACCTTGCCTATACCACCGAAGTGCGCGGCGACTGGCTGCAGATTACGTTCACTACCCCCTCGGCCAATTTACAGGTGGAATACTACGATCCGCGTCTCGAACGAGAGGATGCTTTGCGGAAATTTACCTATGAGTGGAATGGGGATTTCAGCGTTCAAAATTTGACCGTTTCGGTTCAACAACCGGCCAATGCCGAAAAAATGCAAGCCTTTCCCGGTTTTGATGACGGTCAGCGCCTAAGCGATGGCTTCATTTACTACACCAATCCGGTTGGTAAAGTAGAAGCCGGTACAACCTTTAAGGTAAATCTACGCTATGAAAAAGCGGATGACTCTCTTTCAGTAGGGATGCTGCCGGTGCAGCCCGCCCAGCCATTGGATGAGAACACTCCCGGCCGAACTTCGGCTTCGGCACTGCTGCCGGTGTTTTTACTGGTGATTGGAGGGGTGCTTCTGGTTGTGTTGGTTGCGTGGTTCTTGATTCGCCGTGACAGGGAAAGCAGCCCCTCCACCCGCCGCCACCGCCACAGGCGGCCGGCCCCTGCCAGTGTAGTGGAGGAAACCAGCAGCGTTGTGTACTGTCATCAGTGCGGGCGGCGGGCAGAAGCCGGTGACCTGTTCTGCCGTACCTGCGGGGTAAGGTTGCGTAAGGATTAATCCTTGCCGCTTTCGCCAGGCGGGCATATAATCATTTCATAAAAAGATGACGAGTTTTCAAACCATGTTACTGGTGTGGAGTAAGATTGGTGCAACCTACCTCCCCTGAGCTACAAGATATCAACCATTCTGAAGCGGGCGAAAAGAAAACTTCCTCGTGGTTGAAGACGGTTGGCGAGGTCTTTCAGACGCTCTTGCTGGCGTTTGTGCTGTATTTTGCGATAGATGCCGTAGTTGCCCGAGTGCGGGTGGAAAACATCAGCATGCAGCCAACCCTCAAACCGGGGGAATTTGTGCTGGTGCATAAACTGGCTTACCGTTTCGGAGAAATTCAACGAGGGGATATCGTTGTCTTTCATTACAGCCCTCAGGAAGATTACATCAAGCGGGTAATCGGTTTGCCCGGGGATATTGTAGAAATTGCCGATGGGTTGGTTAAAGTCAATGGCTATCCTCTCAAAGAGGAGTACATCAACGCTCCACCCATGTACACCGGTTCATGGCAGGTACCGGAAGGTAAAGTCTTTGTGCTGGGCGACAACCGCAACCAGTCGTCCGATTCGCATACGTGGGGATTTGTGCCTATTGAAAACATTGTTGGCAAGGCTTTCGTGGTATACTGGCCACTGGAAGAAATGAAGGTATTGACGACCCAAATTACAGTGATTGCAAAAAATCAGCCATGAAGTTCGACCGCAAGAGAATGCTTCCCTCTGAGTTTTTCATCCCCTGCAGTGAATGCCAGGCAGGGCAGATGCACCGCACCCGCGTGGTTTATTACACATGGCTGGGGGAAGACCTGATTACTGTGCCGGACTTTCCGGCCTGGGTTTGTGATGTATGCGGGCGGCGGGAATATGACCTGAATGCTTTGAATCAGTTATCGCTGATTCTCAGCCCCAACGCCGGAAAGACCACTGTACGCCAGCGGCGGATTAACCCTAAGACAACTCCACGACCCAAAAGCAGGCGCGCCAGTCGCGCGGAGTAACTGGTAATAAAAAAGGCTGGCTTTTCACAAAGCCAGCCTTTTTGTTAGCTGCGTTGAAAATTAGGGTGTCGTCTTGATCTTGCCAGCGATGATGTCGGCCTTAACCTGTTCAAGTTCGGCCTTCAGGTCATCGGAGATGCGGCCGGGCAGGAATTCAGGAATACCTACACCGTCGTTCGCCAATGTACCTACATACACGCCACCCTTGAAGGTGCCATCAATAACTTCCTTCGCCGCTTCGAACACAGCCTTGTCCATCTTCTTCAACACAGAAGTGAAGATGACATCGGTGAACTGTGAAGCGCTGATGGTCCAGTCGGTATCCACACCGATGATCCAGGCATTGCCGCGTTCCTGTACGGCGGCAGCGGTGCCCAAACCAACCGGGCCGGCAACCGGCATGATGATGTCGGCGCCTTCATCCATCAGGGTCTGGCCTAACTGGCGGCCATCATCGGTGCTTTCAAAGTTGCCGGTGAAGAGGCCGGTCTGGTTGGCGACGTCCCAACCCAGAACTTCCACATTGGTACCGTGTTTTTCATTGTAGTATTTGACGCCTAAGGCGAAGCCGTCCATGAAGACGGTGACCGGCGGGATCTGGATACCACCGAAGGTACCGACTTTACCGGTCTTGGTGGCGCCAGCGGCAGCATAACCGGCCAGGAAAGCAGCCTGATCGGTGGCGAAGGTCAAGCCGAGCACATTGGGGAGAGTCGGATCGTAGGCAAAGTCCACGATGGCGAATTTTTGATCGGGATTGGCTTCGGCAGCGGCTTTGGTGGCATCACCCAGCAGGAAGCCGACGGTAACGATCAGATCGCAGCCGTCTTCAATGAAGGCATTGATGTTCTTTTCGTAATCGGTTTGCTGTTGGGATTCCAGATATTTTCCTTCGACGCCCAGTTCTTTCATGGCATCTTCGACACCCTTCCAGGCGGTGGCGTTGAAGGATTTGTCGTCAATACCGCCCGTGTCGGTAACCTGGCAGACCTTGATTTTCGGGGCAGCCGGTTCCTGAGGGGCAGGTGTTGCGGCTTGCTGGCAGGCGGCAAGCGCCATGCTGGCAATGATCAACACTGCTACAACAAGGTAGAGCTTTTTGAACATTTGTTTTTCTCCTCCATAAAATTAGGATTGGAATTTGGGGACGACTCTGTTGCAGGCATGGGGCTTCAAGACCCCCCCGCAACTTGTTTCAAGTATACAACGCTTTGAACAGGATGACAAGTTGACACTTGACACCTTTTTCCCGTTCAGGAAGTCCGGGTTTTGGCTTCTCCACGTTTGACACCCAGCATCATTATCAATGCCAGCAGCATGAAAATTGGGCCGAAAAGCATGACCAGGGCGTAGTTTGACCCGCTCAATTGAATGATGATGCCGTTCAGGTTCGGGCCGAGGATGGCTGCCATGGTGGAAAACAGGTAGTACAAGCCGGTGTAGGTGCCGATGTGCAGGTCGTCGGTCATATCCACGACCATCGGAAGGGAGTTGATGTTGATCAACGCCCAGGAAATGCCGGCTAGCATCAAAATTGTCCCAACCACGGGGACGTTGCCGAGCACCGGCAGGCGGGCAAGTGAAATGGTTAAAATGTCCGCCGGCACGAGGAACATGGCCAGCATACAGGAAGCCAACAAGACGATGCCGGTCATGATCGTGCGCC
>DLXG01000294.1 GCA_003448875.1 Anaerolineaceae bacterium | reverse complement strand
GCCGATGAGGCTGGATAGGGCATAACTGGCGCGCTTATCATCCGTTCAACATAGGCTTTGATCCCGCGCACATTGACCATTCGATAGCCTTGTAAAAACCCATGCGCTCCTGCGCCCAGTCCAATGTAAGGCAGGTAGCGCCAGTATTGCAAATTGTGACGGCAGGTCAGGGTACGTCCGTTTCGTTTGATTGCCCAGTTGGATATCTCGTAGTGATCATACCCAATCGAATCCAGCACCTGACAGGCATATTCGTAGTGGTCTGCTGCCAGATCATCGTCTGGAGCATTAACCAGACCGCGATCGATCCATTTCTTGAACGGTGTGCCGTGTTCAATCGTCAATGCGTACAGGGAAAGGTGCTCGGGTTTCAAACTTAATGCAAAATTCAAGGATTGCTGCCATGTATCCATTGTCTGACCGGGGATACCAAATATTAAATCAAGGTTGATGTTGTCAAACCCAGCCAGCCTCGCCGCTTCTACCGCCTCAATCACCGCAACAGGGCTATGCTCTCTTTCCAGCAATCTCAACTCGTTAATGCTTGCGCTCTGCATGCCCAGACTGATCCGATTAAAGCCCGCTTCCCGTAATTTTCTTAAACTTTCCCTGCTAACTGTGCCCGGATTTGCCTCAACACTGATTTCACAGTCCTCGCTCAGCCTGAAAACTCGCCGGCAGGTGTCAAGAATATCCTCCAATCCCTCGACGGGAATATACGTTGGTGTTCCACCCCCAAAGAAAATTGTACCGACTTCCACAGGATAACTTAATCGGCCAGCAACCTGTGTTATTTCCCTCTGAAGAGCCTGCACATAAGCCGGGATTAAGTCTTCCTGTCCCGCGTACGTATTAAAATCACAGTAAGCACAACGATGACGACAGAATGGAATATGAATATACAGGCTGATTGCTTCTGACATATTTCGAAGCATACCACAACCAGAATTTCCGTGCAAAAAGAAGTTTACCCTTGTCAAATTTTTGAATGTGTTATAATCTCATGCGCCGGGGGTTTCCCGGTAATTAGATTAAAATAAAGCCTATGAGTCCAGAAGAACTTACTTCCAAAACTAAAATTTGTCCAACCTGTGGGACAAAATTAAGCATCAACGCAACCCGCTGTCTGGTATGCGGTCGCCAATTCACTTCGGAGAAAGCATCCCCTGCAACGGAGGGGAAAAAGAAAGCGGAGATTGTTGAAACCCCGCGTATGCCTCAATTAACCCTATCCCTCCCTGCAGCAATCGGATTAATTCTTTTGCTGCTTGGCATCGGAGCAGGTACGGTTTTTGCCGTGTTTCAGGCATCCGCTCCCGATGTGGCTCAGAATTTGACCCCCAGTCCAACTGCCAGCCTTACACCTACCATCACGCAAACTCCCACAGCCACAGAAACGCCAACTCCGCAGCCAACGTTCACACCCCTCCCCCCTCAGGAATACCGAATTCAACCCAATGACACTTGCTTGACCATTGCATTTAACTTTGGTGTTTCGGTCAACAGCATCATCCAGCTCAACAAACTTTCTCCAGCCTGCGACAATCTCGTCCCCGGTAATATCCTTCTGATCCCGCAGCCCACACCTACCCCTTCACCTCAGCCGACCAACACGCTCAGCCCGCAACAGGCTACCGAAGTCGCTTGTCAGATGTTCCCCTACAAGGTTCAGAGCGGTGATACACTCAGCGGAATCGCCCGCAACTACAACGTCTCGGCTGACGCCATCAAATCCTATAACGGTTTGCCCTCAGATGTGGTGTACGAGGGTATGACCCTCAACATTCCCCTATGTGAACGTTTACCAACCCCCGGCCCAACGCCTACACCGACCAATCCACCCCCTTATGCTGCCCCGAACTTATTATTACCTGCGGATGGGGCCGTATTCACCGCCGCTAACGATTCGGTTACGCTGCAATGGGCCTCGGTTGGCACTCTTCGCCAAAATGAAGCCTACGCTGTCAGCGTCGAGGACATTACTGAAGGTAAAGGACGGCGTTTGACCGAGTATGTGACGGATACTAAATTTATTGTGCCGGCCTCGTTCCGTCCGACCGACAACACCCCCCATGTTTTACGCTGGTTTGTTGTGCCGGTTCGCCAGGTTGGCACCTCTTCTGATGGTAAACCCATCTACGACACAGCCGGCGCCCCAAGTGCCTCACGCACGTTCGTATGGTGGAGCGCAGGCAGTGCCCCATCTACACCATCCCCATAGAAACAAAAAACGGGTGCGCTTCAATGAGAAGCCACCCGTTTTCTTTCTATCATTAAAACCATTAGTTACCCGAGTGCTCTTCTAGAAAGCGGGTGGCCTGAATTGCTGCCGCCGCTCCCATGCCTGCCGAGGTAACCACCTGACGGTAGTGCGGATCCATCACCTCACCGGCAGCAAATACACCTTCCACACTCGTGCGCATTTGCATATCTGTGACGATATAACCTTGCGGTGTCATTTCCAATTGACCCTGAAAGATCTGCGTGTTGGGTGTATGACCAATGAAGATAAACACGCCATCGGTCTCAAAGTCCCTCATCTCGCCCGTTTTTACGTTTTTCAAACGTACCCCGGTCACTACACCATTTCCGAGGATTTCACTTACCACCGTATCCCAGATAAAGTGAATTTTGGGGTTTTCACGAGCACGTTTTTGCAGAATTGCCCCCGCTCGCAACTGATCCCGCCGGTGAATAATGGTTACATCCGTGGCATAACGGGTGAGGAATAAACCTTCTTCCAGGGCACTATCACCACCGCCAACTACCACAACCTTTTTATCCTTGAAAAACCAACCGTCACACGTCGCACAATAAGAAACGCCTCGCCCGGTTAATTCACTCTCATTAGGTACATTCAGATGATTGGGGCTTGCGCCGGTTGCGATAATCAAGGTTTCTGCCAGATATTCATTGCTGTACGTCCGCACTTTGAAGGGCCGTTGGCTGAGGTCTACTGCTGTGGCTAAATCGTATTCAAAACGCGCGCCAAAACGTTCCGCTTGCTGACGGAATAATTCGCCCAATTCAGCACCCCCAATTCCTTCGGGAAAGCCGGGGTAATTTTCGATTGTATGGGTCAGTGAAGCCTGACCGCCCATTTCGGTACCGGTTAAAACCAGCGGACTTAACTCCGCCCGAGCAGCATATAAAGCAGCCGAAAGCCCGGCAGGGCCGGCTCCCAAAATCAACACTTTTTCAATTTTATTTTCTTTTTTTGGGCTTTTGCCCAACCCAACTTCTGACAGATTAAACTCCATTGTCCAATCTCCTCGATGTTTTCAAATTCCAGTGTTTAGATGTGAATTTTCTCAAATGGTTACATATTTCCGCACTTGGTTATCTTTCCACGACGGAGTCTGTTATCGCCAGCGCTCGGTCTATCACTTCAAACCCTTCGGCCAGTTGCTCCTCTGTGATGATCAGGGGTGGCACTAAAAGCACCGTGTGCCAGTGAGTATAGAGAAATACGCCGTTGTCCAGCAGATATTTCCGAAACGCAATCATTTCCGGGCTGTTTTGGTTAAATGGCGCCATCGGAGTTTTATTTTGCTGGTTTTTCACCAGCTCAATCGCACCAAACAACCCGATCGAACGCACCTCACCTACCGACGGATGACGCTGCGCCAGCTCGGCCAGCATATCTGCCATCACTTCACCCATTTGTTCAGCCCGCTCAACCAAACGGTCTTCCTGCATCACTTTGATATTGGCGATGGCGGCCGCTAGTGATATTGGATGACCGTTGAAAGTCAGACCCCCTTCGTAAACCTTTTCATCAAAAGCAGAGGCGATTTCAGGTTTCATAGCCACTGCGCCCAACGGCGCATAGGCAGAAGTGATTCCTTTGGCCATTGTCATAATATCCGGCGTCACATTCCAGTGATCCACCGCAAACCATTTACCGGTCCGTCCAAACCCGCTCATCACCTCATCGCAAATCATCACAATTCCATAGCGGTCACAAATCTCGCGCACCCCCTGCAAATATCCCGCTGGCGGGATGATGATGCCGTTCGTACCGGTGACCGTTTCTATCATAATCGCTGCAATTGTGTCAGGTCGTTCATATTGGATTATTTCTTCCAGATGGTTGAGATAATCCCGGCTGAATTCTTCTTCGGAAATCTGCGGGTTCAAGCGGTGGAACGTTGAGCGGTAACGGTAAGGGTCAAGGAAATGCACCACCCCCGGCATGGTATTCGGCTCCCATGCCGTCCGCCGCGGGTCGCCAGTGAGAGAAATTGCCCCATAGGTTGCCCCGTGATAGGAACGGTAACGGGTTAGAATTTTGAAACGCCCCGTGTATCCCCGCGCCAGTTTGATGGCATTTTCGTTGGCATCTGCTCCGCCAAGCGTAAAGAGAAATTTATTCAATCCCTGTGGCACAATTTCGATTAATTTTTTACATAATTCGCCACGCGGTTGGGTAGCCATTTGGGGGCCGGCAAATGGCAGTTGACGTGCCTGCGCGGCAATTGCCTCGATCACTCTCTCATCACCATGACCGATGTTAACGCACATCACCATTGAATTAAGATCCAGATACCTCTTACCGTTTGCATCCCAAAAATACACCCCTTTGGCTTTGGTTACCGGAATTGGGGTAACCTTGCTTTGAGCGGACCATGTCCAAAAGTTATGGTCTAAACAGGCTTGCAGAAAATCAATGGAATGACTGGTAGACATATGTTTGATCCTGAGATATTGAATTGATCGGCTGTGTCTATCCTATCACAACTCATCGGAGAATGAAAAGAAAATGAATGATTCACCTGTGCTATAATCCCAAAGCAATCATTCAAGTCTCTTGGCGGTAGTATATGCCTCATGAACCGGTTTACCCAGAAGAGCGATATTCCTTGGATGAAATTAAAAAATCCGCTCAAGGGCCTTTGCATCCCCAAGCCAGAGCAGGTATTCAATTATTCAACCGGGGTGAGTACTTTGAAGCCCACGAGGCTTTAGAACTGGCCTGGCGGGAAGAGCCGGGCCCAATTCGCGAGTTTTACCGTGGAGTATTGCAAATTGGGGTTGCTTACTATCACATCCTCCACGGGAATTTTCGGGGCGCGCTAAAAATGTTTTCTCGGGCCAAGAAATGGCTGGCGGCTTATCCAGCGGTCTGCCGGGGGGTAAATCTCGCTCAATTGAAATCCGACGCTAGAAAAGCCGAAGAAAGAGTCATTGAACTAGGCATGGAAAACCTGCACCGGTTTGAAAAGAATTTGCTCAAACCTATCTTATTTGAAGGTGATATTGAATGACCAGTACCCTCCCTTTTCAAGGCAAAACAGCCCTCATTACCGGCGGCGGACGCGGAATTGGCCGGGCCATTGCCCTTTTACTTGCCGAGCGCGGCGCAGATGTGATCATTAACTTTGTACGCAACCAGGCCCCCGCTGAAGAGGTTGCAGACTTAATCCGCCAGATGGGCCGCCGGGCGGAAATCTTCCGGGCCAATGTTGGGAAAATTGAAGATATCCAGCGTCTGTTCGATTTTATCGAGCAGCAGTTTGACGGACTGGATATTTTGATCAGTAACGCTGCCTCAGGCTTTAACCGCCCGGCCCTCCAGCAAAAAGAAACCGGCTGGGATCACACAATGAACGTCAACGCCCGCGCCTTTTTATTTTCTACCCAGCGCGCTGTACCGCTGATGCAAAAAAAAGGCG
>DLXG01000025.1 GCA_003448875.1 Anaerolineaceae bacterium | reverse complement strand
TCTGGTGGGCGGAGTCCGGCTGGATGGATAACGCTTCGGCCAGCTGCGAGACAGGCAGCGGTTCTTCCAGGCCGCGCTCTTTGAGGAGCACAGCCGTTATCAAATACATTTCTTCGCTCTCGGTCACCATATTTTATGCTGAGCCTTAAAATAAATAGGGATTATTTTCTTGCCTGCCATAATATTACGTTGTTTTTATCAGTGGGCAATGAACAATCGTCATCCTTCCCTGGTGGATTTCGTCACTTATTTCACAAACTTGGATTTACAGAGAAAAACACCTTGACAGAATGATTTCTTGGGAATATCATATCATTATATTGTGATATATAAATATATCGATGGGAGGCGTAGGAATTGTTAACCATTACAAACGCAGAAGGAGTTCAATTGCAAGCCAAGCTTTTTCGTGGCTTTGGAGACCCGGCGCGCCTGAACATTTTACAGGTGTTACGCAACGGCCCCATGACCGTGACCGAGATAGTAGCATCCACGGGGATGAGCCAATCCAACACATCCAACCACTTGCGCTGTCTGCGCGAATGCGGTTTAGTTGCAGCCGAACAACAAGGGAAGTATGCGCTCTATCGTCTTAGCGACGACCGTGTCGGCGATCTGCTGGCAATGGCCGAATCCCTATTGTCCGATGTCGCTCGAGGAATATATGAATGCACCCGATATAACCTCCCGCGCGACATAAGTCAGGAAAAAGTATAGGATGAAAACGGGTCTACGGATTTTCGCTACCGTTATCGTTGCCCTTCTTCTGGATGGGTTGACAAAGGCTTGGGCTGAGCAAGCATTGACCACGCCCATTCCAATCCTGGGTCAGACTTTTCGCCTGACCCTCGGTTACAACACGGGCGTTGCATTCGGTTTGTTTGCCAATGGTGGGGCCTTTCCACTCATCGTCACCGGTGTCATCATTGTTGGACTAGTCATATGGCTCGTAAGGGAATTACGCCGCGGCGAATTTCCAGCTGCCACGCATCTACCTATTGGGATGATCCTTGGCGGTGCGGTAGCGAATTTCGCTGACCGCCTTTCAAATGGCCGGGTGACGGATTTCCTGGATTTTGGCCTGGGCTCTGCGCGCTGGCCGACCTTCAACCTGGCTGATAGTTTTATCATTGTGGGTGCCGCCATACTGCTATGGACTATGATGAGTATCAAACCCCTTGATCAGGAGCAGCAGGCATGAAAATATTGAAGATCCTTTTTCTATCCATCCTGACTCTGGTCGGAGTGAGCCTGATCTGGCGTTGGACGAGTCGAAAACGATCCCTCCCCTGCCCGACCTGGCTGGCGAATTTACTGGATAGCTCCTGGTCTGATTGGTTGCTTGGCACCCAGACGACTCTGGATCGCATCGGGTTGAAACCCGACCAGAAAGTTCTGGAGGTTGGCCCGGGGCCAGGTCGTCTCTTGATCCCGGCTGCAAAACGCGTGCAGCCAGGAGGCGAGGTGTTTGGGCTGGATATACAGCCAGGGATGCTTAACCGTTTGAACGCCAGAGCAGCGCGCGCTGGAGTATCCAATCTCATCGCTTTACTAGGCGATGCCTCCCAACCGCAATTCCCACCTGAGAGTTTCGACGTGGTCTATCTTTGCACGGTGCTGGGCGAAATCCCAGATCGTGAGGCGACCATCCAGCAGTGCTACGCAGCGCTCAAACCCGAAGGCATACTTTCGATTACGGAAATCTTCCCCGACCCGCACTATCAATCGCGCGCAACGGTGCAGCGGTTAGCCGAAGCTGCTGGCTTTCGACTGCAAGCCATGCTCGGCCCGTGGTACCTTTTCACGGCCAACTTTGCGAAAGCATAGCTGGTGCTGATCAGTAGTTCCAATTGACACGGAGTTCGAGAATGAGCCAAACGTTTTTCCACAGCATTTTTGTCATCTACTTCGTGTTGTTTGCTGCGATCCGTGTGTATTTCCAGTGGCGCGCCCGGCTGGTGCAAGGACAGGTTGACTACAAGGAAAGCAGGCTGAACACCACCTTGCGCGCTCTCATAGGAGCAATATTTTTCCTCGGCGTCTTGGTCTACCTTGTTCGTCCATATACCCTGGCATGGGCGGAACTGCCATTACCGCAATGGGTACAGTGGCTGGGCGTTGTGCTGGGTGGGATCAGTATTCCACTCCTCGTATGGACGCAGCTAGCTTTGGGGAGTAATTTTTCCCCGACGCTCCACGTGCGCCAGGAGCATACGTTGGTGACCAGCGGGCCTTATCGCACCGTGCGCCACCCGATGTATACGGCATTATTTCTGTCCCTGTCGGCGATCCTGCTGCTCACGCGGAACTGGCTCGTCGGCGGTATTCCGCTCATCGGGCTGAGTGTGATTTTGCTGATGCGCCTCCCGCGTGAAGAGCGCGCGATGATTGAAAAATTCGGCGACGCGTATCGCGAGTATATGAAACGCACCGGGCGATTTCTGCCGCGGATGATCCATCCAATGGGAGCGAAGCCCTACGGCCAATGATGTTGAAAAGTCAAAAATTAAACGAAAGGGATCATATTCCAAGGAGGTAAACAAAATGGAGAAATTCGACTATACGGTGGAAACCACCAAGAACGTGGATGAGGCGGTGGCTGCTGTTGAGGCCAAAGCGCAGGAAAAGGGCTTTCGCGTACTGTATGTTCATGACGTACAGGCAACCCTGTCCGCCAAAGGGTTCGACATCGAACCGATGAAAATCATTGAAATATGCAATGCGAAGTTTGCGAATCAAGCACTGGCAAAAGATAAAAAAATCTCTCTCATGTTGCCCTGCCCGATCAGCGTTTTTACCGAGGAAGGAAAGACCTATATCACCGCATTCAAACCGCGAGTCCTATCCGATTTTTACCCCGGCCTGGGCATTGAAGAGCTTGCGGGCGAAGTGGAAAAGATTGTTATCAGTCTGGTAGAAGAAGCCAGATAATTCACCCTGATTGGAGAAGTTATGGAATCGAACAAGATCGAAGTACGCGTAAGCAATCTAGACTGCGAACATGACGCAGCCAACATCGAACGAGGGTTAGAAGGTTTTGCGGGTCTCGTAGGACTGAAGGTATATCCGAAATCCGCCAAGGTAGCTCTGACCTATGACCCAGATCAGACTAATCCAAATGCCTTGAAAGAAAAACTGGGGGCCATCGGATTTCCGCCTCAAAAAGGGATGGAAATGGCCGAACAAGTCAAACCCAGGCGCAATCCGAAAGTATTGACTTCAGTGGCGTCCGGTGTCCTGCTTCTGGCCGGCTGGCTCATTGGCCTGGCTGGCGCGCCGGTTCTTATATCGACCATTATTTTTATTGCGGCGATAGTGATCGGCGGGTATTACTTTGGTCGCGAGGCCATCGAAGAATTGATTTTCGAGCGGAAGATCGGGATCGAATTATTGATGATGGTTGCCGCGGTGGTCGCTTCGGCAATGGGCGAGCTGTTGGAGGGAGCCATGCTGGTCTTCCTCTACTCAATCAGTGAAGCCGCTGAAGGCTATACAGAGGAGAAGACTCGCGCCGCGATCAAGGCGCTGATGAACCTGGCACCCAAGGTGGCTCTGGTGCGCCGAGATGGCCGCGAGCGAGAGATCCCGGTCGAGGAGCTGGTAGTTGGGGATGTGTTCATCGTCAAACCGGGTCAAGCCATGGCTACGGATGGCGAAGTACTGGTTGGAGCTTCCAGCGTCAACCAGGCTCCGGTGACCGGCGAAAGCGTCCCGGTGGAAAAGCAGGTGGGCGACCCGGTCTTCGCCGGCAGCATCAACGGCGAAGGCGCTTTGGAAGTTCGAGCGACCAAAACCTTTGCCGATAACACCATCGCCCGCATTATCACCATGGTTGAAGAAGCCCAGGAGAAGAAAGGCAAAAGCCAGCGCTTCATCGAGCGATTCGGCGAGCGCTACAGTCCCATCGTTTTACTTATCGGCATTCTCATTGCCATTGTGCCGCCGCTGTTCTTCGGAGCAGCCTGGGTGATGTGGATCACCCGTGCTACGGTCTTCATTGTCGCGGCCGCACCCTGCGCCCTGGTCATATCCATCCCGATTACGTTGGTGGCTTCACTTGGCACCGGCGCGCGCAATGGTGTGCTGATTAAAGGTGGGGTGTATGTTGAAGAACTGGCCAAGGTGAAGGTCGTTGCGATGGATAAGACCGGCACGCTGACGCGTGGAGAACCGGAAGTAACCGATGTTGTTCTCTTCCGAAAAGACCCGGACCGGCTGACAAACTCTCAGCAGGAATTCTTAGCGGTGGCTGCCGGCATTGAACGGCGCAGCGGCCACCCCTTGGCCCAAGCTATCGTCCGGCATGTGGAGACGCAGGGAGTCCAACCAGCCGAACTGGCTGACTTCCGCTCATTGACCGGGGCGGGCGCGTCTGCCCGTCTGGACGGTCGCACAGTTTATGTTGGCAGCCCGGACCTGTTCCACTCGAAGCTGGGAATCTCCCTGGAAAGCGCCTGGGAGGACATCAATCACTTGCAAAGCCAAGGGAAGACTGTGGTGTTATTAGGCGATGAACAAGCCCCATGGGGCATGATTGCTATCCGTGACAACATCCGCCCCAATGCTCAGAAAGCTATCGATGCGATGCACGCTGCTGGAGCTGAAAAAGTGGTCATGCTGACCGGCGACAACGAGCGTACCGCTCAGGCGATTGCCCGTGAACTGGGGATCGACGAAGTATATGCGGACCTGAAACCGGAGGATAAGGCGGTCAAAGTACGCGAGCTGACTTCCCGCTATGGACACGTGGCGATGGTCGGAGATGGGGTGAACGATGCCCCCGCGCTCGCCGAGGCGACGGTGGGTGTCGCGATGGGTGCAGCGGGTACGGATGTAGCCCTGGAAACCGCTGACGTGGCCCTGATGGCCGACGACCTGGAGAAGTTAGCCTATGCGTTACGCCTGGCAAAGCGTAATCAATCCATCGTCAACCAGAACCTGGTCCTTTCGGCAGTTGTGATTGGCGTGCTCGTTATCGGTGCTGTGGGCGGCTGGTTCACCTTGCCAATCGCCGTGCTGGCTCATGAGATCAGTGAGTTTG
>DLXG01000135.1 GCA_003448875.1 Anaerolineaceae bacterium | reverse complement strand
CATTGACACCTTTCACATCAGTTCATCCAATTCCTCTCCCAATGTCAGTAAGCCGGTTTCCAGTTTCGGCGGGCGTACCCTTTCTTCGTCTTTGCCAAAGCGGATAACCTCACCCGAATCCATAACCGCCTCCACCGCCAGACCAAGACTCTGCAACTCCTTAACCAACACACGGAAGGATGCCGGCAGACTGGGCTCTTCGATGGGCTCATTTTTGACAATCGCCTCATAAGTCGCCACACGCCCCTGCACATCATCCGATTTCACGGTCAGAATCTCTTGCAAGGTATAGGCCGCACCGTAGGCCTCCAATGCCCATACTTCCATTTCACCAAAGCGCTGCCCGCCAAATTGAGCCTTACCGCCCAACGGCTGCTGCGTTACCAGCGAGTATGGACCGGTAGAGCGGGCGTGGACTTTATCTTCAACCAGGTGATGCAGCTTGAGCATGGTCATCACGCCGACCGTAACCGGTTGATCATACGGCAGGCCGGTTTTTCCGTCCCGCAGAATTACCTTGCCAATCACCGGGATGGGGTTACCGCTTTCCAGCATGTAGGCTTCTGCCCGCTGACGTACCAGCTGGTCGTCAGCCTCTGGCTCAACTTCAATCCCATTTTCGTGCAGCCACAGCCGCAAACACGCCGTCACTGCCCGTTGGTCTTTAAGAGCCATTTGCGGGTCGCGGGTAACGTTCTCTTCATAGACCAGAACGTCCTTCGGATCGTATCCGTGTTCTTTCAGCCAGACTTCCATCCACGACCAGCGCGCATAATTTTCATCATAAGAAAGTTTTTCAACATCATAGCCGTGGTTGGCTAATTCCTGCTCAAGGTAGAGCAGCCGCACTTCATCATCATCCCGAATGCTCTCCGGGTCATAAGTCTGTTCTTTGAGCCATTGCCAGGCGCGTTCGCTGGCTTCCTTCCAGGCCTGGTCAATCATCCACGCCCGGGCCAGTTCGGCTTCGATTTCCTTTTCGTTCGCTCCGTCAAAGACCGGCGTAATGGCGCGGAAGCCGAGGCGCTGGGCTGCCCAGCCGAGGTGAGTTTCCAACACCTGACCGATGTTCATACGGCCGGGAACGCCCAACGGATTGAGAATGATGTCGACTGGGGTACCGTCCTCCAGGAACGGCATGTTTTCAACCGGCACCACCCGCGAAACCACACCTTTGTTCCCATGCCGGCCGGCCATCTTATCACCCGCGGTTATCTTGCGGCGCTGTGCCACAGAAACACGCACCATCATATCTACGCCGGCGGAAAGATCGCTGTTTTCTTCGCGGGTAAACACTTTCACATCCACCACTTTGCCGCGTTCACCATGCGGCATCCGCAAAGAGGTATCCTTCACATCGCGGGATTTCTCGCCAAAGATTGCCCGCAGCAAACGTTCTTCAGGGGTCAGTTCCTTTTCACCCTTCGGTGTGATTTTGCCGACCAGAATATCGTTTGGCCCTACCTCCGCCCCAATGCGGATGATACCGTGTTCATCAAGGTCCTTGATGGCATCCTCGCCCACATTGGGTATATCTCGGGTAATTTCTTCCGGCCCAAGCTTGGTATCCCGCGCTTCGACCTCGTATTTTTCAATGTGAACGGAAGTAAAGCGGTCATCCTGCACCAGTTTTTCTGAGATCAGGATCGCGTCCTCGAAGTTGCCGCCTTCCCAGGAAAGGAAGGCAACGACCACGTTTTGGCCTAATGCCAGATTGCCGTTCACCGTAGAAGAAGAATCTGCCAGCACATCACCCTTGTGGACGCGCTGTCCTTTGACCACCGCCGGGCGTTGGTCAATGCAGGTGGATTGATTGGAGCGCTGGTATTTACGCAGGTTGTACGTGTGCAATCCCGACTCGCCGCGCACCACAATCTGACGACCGGTGACGGAAACCACATCTCCATCTTCTTCGGCAATCAGCACCTGCCCGGAATCCAGTGCCGCATAGGCCTCCATCCCGGTTGAGATGATCGGGATATCCGGCTGCACCAGTGGGACGGCCTGCGCCTGCATGTTTGAACCCATCAAAGCCCGGTTGGCATCATCATGCTCGAGGAAGGGAATCAAGGACGCGCTGATACCCACAACCTGGTGAGGGGCAACGTCCATGTAGTTCACCGCTTCCGGCGAGGACATACGGAAGTCCGAGTGGTGCCGGCACATGATGCGGGTCTCGGTAAATTCGTTGTACTCATTTAATGGTGTGTTAGCCTGAGCGATGACAAATTTATCCTCAGCATCCGCTGAAAGATACTCCACCTCCTCCGAGACAAACGGCACCACAAAAATGGTAGAACGATTCAATTTTTGAATGGCTGGCAGCAATTCAGGGGTGACCCGCTCGCCCTGCCGCAGAATCACCTCACCCGTTTCGGGATCGGTGAGATTTTCCGCCAATGCCCTGCCCACCAGTTGGGGATCATTGGACGAAAGAGCCTTGACTACCCGGCGGTATGGCGTCTCAATGAAACCGTATTCATTTACGCGAGCATAACTGGCCAGGCGACCAATCAAACCAATGTTTGGACCTTCGGGTGTTTCAATCGGGCAGATGCGCCCGTAGTGGGAGTGGTGTACATCGCGCACATCAAAACCGGCCCGTTCACGGCGCAGACCGCCCGGACCCAACGCCGAGAGGGTGCGCTTGTGGCGCAACTCCGCCAGGGGGTTGGTCTGGTCCATGAACTGTGAGAGTTGGCTGGATCCGAAAAACTCCCTTAATGCCGCCACCACCGGGCGAATGTTGACCAGACTGACCGGTGAGGTTTGATCCTGATCACGAATGGACATGCGTTCCTTGATCACCCGCTCCATACGGCGCAGGCCAACCCGCAGTTTGTTCTGAATCAACTCGCCAACCGTCTTAACCCGCCGATTGCCAAGGTGATCAATATCGTCCTTGTCTTCTTTCTCATTGTTGATCATGATCATGCGCCGCACCAGATAGACCACATCCCAGGCGGTTACGGTACGGTGGCTCATCGGGATCTTATCCATCAGATCCAGTTTTTGATTGAGCTTGTAACGCCCAACCTTCTCCAGATCATAATGGCGCTGGTCGAATAATTGTTCCTCCAGAAACTCGCGCGCATTTTCAAGTGTAGCCGGATCACCCGGACGCATACGCTTGAAGAATTCAATCAGGGCAGCTTCACCAATGGTCAAACCACCGCTCAAGTCCCACGGCGGTTCTTGCCGTATAGTGGAAGTGATGAACAACCGATCCGGATTGTTATCAACATCCTGAAAGAGGGCAATCAATTCTTCGTCCGAACCGGTTTTGATCGGCGAGTCGCCCAGACCATCCGAAACGGCTGCCAGCGCGCGCAGGAAAATGGTGATCGGCACCGTTCGTTTGCGATTGAATTTGAGGATCAGATAGTCATTCTTGCGAGTCTCAAATTCCATCCAGGCGCCACGGTCAGGAATCAACTTGGCCATTGCCAAACGGTGACCCGTCGCGCGGTCAACCGGCGCTTCAAAATAAACACCCGGTGAGCGGATTAGCTGAGATACAACCACCCGTTCAGTACCGTTGATAATAAAGGTGCCTTTTTCGGTCATTTCCGGAAAATCGCCGAGGAAAATATCCTGCTTGATCGGTTCCGGCACATCCGGTCCAGCCAGCAGCACCGAGACATACAACGGGCTGGCATAGGTCAAATCGCGCTCGACGCATTCCTCAATTGAATGCTTGGGTTCACCAAACCAGAATTTCAGACCCCACTGCTCCGATTCGGGGGAGCGGCTTGGAAAATACAGTTTCATCCCCTTGTTGTACGACTCAATCGGGGAAATCTCATGGAATAAATCCGCCAGCCCCTCCGATTTAAGGCGCTTGAACGAGTCAATCTGCACCTCAATTAGATTGGGAAGGTTATATACAACCGGAATTCGAGCGTAAGATTTGGTTTTGAGAACAGAAGGCATTTTTTTCTCCTGACAGAAATTACGAACAGGATATCACCGTTTGCATGAAACCAAACAATGTTTCCAGGCCCTTTTACGGCATTCTATCTTAATACGCAAATTGTCATTATACCATAAAAATCAAAATGTTAATAAATTTACCAAAAATTCAATCTTAAAATTTCTTCCAACTGCGTCCGTTGGCTTTAAGTTTCGACAAGTTTACAATCCGCGCTGAAGCCCGCCCTTCTTCTATCTCCAAAATTCCCATGGAAGGTTGACCATCCTTTCCAATCCCAAAGGCAGCCGATCCGGGGTTAATGAAGAGCCGACCCTGCCTCTCCAACACCAACGCCCGATGCGTATGTCCAAACACAATCACCTGTTCATCTTTCAAATGGCGTTCAATCAAACGCAGGTAACGTTCGGGGCGGTAACCATCCAGAAGATACCACACTTTGTCTACCAAATAATCCCACAAACCGCCCTGGCCGTGAATGAGCAGGATACGGACACCTCCGATCACAATTGTACGCGACCATGGCAGGGCTTTACTAAAAGCCCAATCCCGGTTCCCTCTCACCGCAAATACAGGTGCAATATGCTCCAACTGCTTTACCACCGCTGGGCTGGAAATATCCCCAGCATGAATGATGGCATCTACCTTCTCCGACTGTAAATTGTTTTCTAATTCGGGGTGCAACGCATCCACGCGGTCCGGCACATGTGTATCGGCAATTACCCCGATGACGATTCTTAAGCGGTCCTGAAATAAAATATCCTGCCGCATCATCACGACCACAAATCTATCCTGATTTATGGTTCAATAATTCCTTAACTTCTCGCAGGGCTTGCTCCGCGCTGCGAAAATGAACGGCCTTCATACCCAGCCGCGATGCTGCCTCTATATTCAGCGGAAAATCATCCACAAATATGGCTTGTGGTGGTTTTACTCCCAGCCGTTCAAGAATCAAACGATAAAATCGCTCATCGGGTTTACGCAGTTTGACTTCAGCAGAAAACAAACTGACATCGAAGACATCTAAAAACCCGAAACGAGACTGTATGGCCTTTCGAGCTTCGTCCCAGGCATTGCTTAACAAACCCGTTTTATAGGCAGGGCGCAGGCTGCCAAGCCACTCCACCAGTTTGTAGTCCACACGGTCGCCCGACCAGAATTCCTCCCGAAAAGCCGCGCGTTCCTCCTCCGGCACACCCAGTTGATCAAGAATTGTCTTCCAGTGTTCAGCCTCACTAATCTCCCCCACTTCGGCAAGTTTAGAGGAAGGGCTTAGAAAGACCGCCTCTTCGAGCGCCTGGCGAGAAATTCCCAAACGACGCGCCAACCGTTCACGCGGAGAAGCGTCCTCCGTTCGCAGAAGGACTCCGCCCATATCAAAAATAACAGCACGAATCACAGAATCATCCATTTTGCGGATCTCAACCGCAAGAGTATACCACGAAAGTTCAGGGCTGGCGGTTGGGTGTACTCTCAACCACCAGCCGAATGAAAATATCAACCTCGATTGAACAGTGAACGGCCGGGGCGCAATTCTTTTTCATAGGTATGAAATTCTTCCTCAACACGCATACCGGCTTGTTCATAAAGCCTGAGTGCACCGGTTAGATTGGAGCTGTCAACTCCCAGCCCGGCCGAGGTTAAGCCCAGCGAGTAGAAGGTATTGAAGGCTTCCAGCAATAAAGCCAGTCCAATCCCGCGCTTACGCCACGGCCGGCGCACACCCAGAATATTCACCCAACCCTGCCGTGTATCCTCAACCGTGCCAATCGAATTGAAACACACCCCCGCCACCTCTTCGCCGTCCATTGCCAGCAGGCTCTTATTCAGGTCTACAAATGGATCATTGTTCAGGAAATAAGACATCCGTTTGTAAAACGACTCAAAATCCTCACCTTCCTGAACGAAACCCCAATGATCTTTGAAAGAATCGTAATCGGCAAATATCCCTAAACGCAGATCCTTCTCATCCTGAATTGGGCGGAATTGAATGCCGGCGGGCATAGCTGGTTTTTGCGGCGGCTGGTCAAAATCTATGCGCATTCGATAAAACGTGCGGACATGCTGGTATCCCTGTCTTTCATATAATCTTTTGGCGCGTACATTCTTTGCCATGACGCTGCTATGAAGCACCACCTGCGCATCTGCCGGGGCAAGCGGAAGACTATCCTTAGCGCGTTGCTCAAACCAGCGGACAATCATCGTCCCCAACCCATTCCCCCAAAAGTCTGGATGCACCGCCCCAAAGCCGAATAAGCGCACATGCGGTTGACCACGATCCCAGAAATCAGCGTATGCCACCAGCCGATTATTCTCATCAAAGAATAAACGGACATCCGTTTCAGGATTGAAACCGGGGTAATTTAATTCGGACTGCAATTCCTCTTCGGTAGTCATGGGCTTGCCATTGATTGCTGCCTGGGCAGCATTGAGCAACTTGACCACCTCGCTAAGATAACATGGGTCGAACGGCCTAAGTTGAAAAGCAATTTTCTCGCGCATGGTTTACTCCTTTTGGTTCGTTGATTTTTGAAGTTCTTCCCAATCCGAGCGCAGAATACCCATAAAAATCAAATCACAGCGTTTACCTGCTTTCAGCAATGCTGCCGGCAAGCGGCCTTCTTCCTTAAAACCGCACTTTAAGTAGGAAGCATAGCCGCGCTGATTAAAATCAAACACATTCAGAGACACGCGCTGCAAATTGAGAACGGTGAAGG
>DLXG01000317.1 GCA_003448875.1 Anaerolineaceae bacterium | reverse complement strand
CGAGCACCGGCAGGGGGGCAAGTGAAATGGTTAAAATGTTCGCCGGCACGAGGAACATGGCCAGCATACAGGAAGCCAACAAGACGATGCCGGTCATGATCGTGCGCCGCCGGCCAAAGCGCCCGCCAATTAAACCAGCCGGCAATGCCATGATGACAAAGAAGAGAGAAAGCTGCCCCAACAGCCGGGCCCCGTCGGATTCGGAAAGCCCTAGATGATTGACGGAATAAAGGGTGAAGAAGGCTTCAATGGCGTTATATGCCACAAACCAGAAGAAAATTGCCAGCAGGATGCGTAAGGGTGATTTTTCTTCTTCACGGATGACTTTGCGCAGACTGACGAGTAAATTGGGTTCGGTTTTATCGGTGACCTCGTACTCTTTTGGCTCGCGGATGAAAATAAAAACCATCAAGGACGCCAGAATAACCAGAGCCGAACCCAGCCAGAACGGATAAGCCGGATTCATTTCGTACAGGGTCGCACCGAACAAGAAGGCAATGATAGCCCCCACCCCGCCCATAAAGTTGATGATACCGTTAGCCTGAGAGCGGTACTGCGAGGGGGTGATGTCCGGCATGAGAGCCACAACCGGCGTGCGCCACAGCGCCATACTCAACAGCAGGGTGCTGGTGCAGGCAACAAATAAGGGTAAGAGCGTTTGCAAGGGGATTAACCCGAAAGCCACTGCGCCAATAGGTGCGCCAACCAGAATAAAGGGCATGCGCCTGCCAATGGGGGTGCGCAGCCGATCTGACCATGCACCGATAGGCGGCTGAATCAACAAGGCGGCAATGTTGTCCAGAGTCATAAAAAAGCCGATCAGCGCAGGTGCCAGATTGAAGCGATTGGCCAGAAAAATGGGGACGTAAGCGTTATAGACACTCCAGATCACGCTGACGCCGAAAAAACCAAATCCCAGCAGAAAGGTCTTGCCGAAACTGAAACGGGGAGTCATGGTTGCACCTCTTGAATGGAAAGATTGGATTGTACCTCAGCCAGAGGGGGATTGGTCGGTGTTTTCTTGTACAAGGGATGCCAGGAATCGGCGGTCGGCTTCAGAAAGTTCGGTTCTTTCCAGCAGGTCGGGACGGCGTTTCCAGGTGCGTAATAGAGCCTGCTGGCGGCGCCAGCGGGCAATCTCAGCGTGATTGCCGGAAAGCAGCACTTCCGGTACGCGCCAGCCGCGAAATTCTGCCGGGCGGGTGTAATGGGGGTATTCCAGCAGACCGCTGGCAAAGGAATCGTCTTGCGCGCCGTCCGGGTCTCCCAGCGCACCGGGAATCAGACGGGTGATGGAATCAATCAGTATGAGAGCGGGTAATTCGCCGCCGGTCAGCACGTAATCGCCAATTGAAATTTCATCGGTGACCAGATGCTCACGCACGCGTTCGTCCACACCCTCGTAACGGCCGCACAGCAGGGCCAGGTGGGGATAGCGGGCCAGTTCTGCTGCTACCTGTTGAGTGTAGGTTCTGCCCTGCGGTGTCAGCAAAATCACCGGACAGGCGGGCGGGCTGCCCAGCACGCTTTCGACGGCGGTGAAAATCGGTTCTGGTTTCATCACCATGCCGCCCCCGCCACCGAAGGGAGCGTCATCGGTGATGTGATGCTTATCCTTGGTAAACGAACGAATATCGTGGAGATGAACTTCCAGTAAACCTTTTTCAATGGCTCGCTGGAGAATGCTGATTTGAAGATAGGGCTGGAGAACGGATGGAAAAAGACTGAATACATCAAAACGCATGTTCTCATTTTAGCCGCTGGTGAGAAAGTAGGCAAGCCAAAATCAGAAAGATTAACCCGGCCTTAAAGGTTGCGCAGCAATGCTTGACGTTTCTTAAAAACTGATGGTAATATCCCTGATATGTATTTACGAGGTAGTAAGTTAAGAATGAACCGCCGGCGGAGGACTTCCAACCCGCTGACCATTATCATGTTACTGTTGCTGATTGGCGGAGGCATTTATATCAATCAAGTAGTCGTGCCGCAAACACCGCCGTTATTCGTGCCAACCCCCACACCAACCCGCTCACCAGAATCCTATCTGGCTGAGGCGGAACAGTACATGCGGGAAGGTAAGTTTAAGCAGGCCATTCAGGTGTATCAGACAGCCCTGCTGGTCAACCCGGATAATGCGGCTATTTATCTGGCGATTGCCCGTTTGCAGGTCTACACCAACCAGTATCAGGCAGCCGTAGATAACGCCGGCAATGCGCTGGTCATTAACCCCAACAATGCGGCTGCGCTGGCGCTGCGCGGTTACGCGCAGGGCTTGAGCGGCAACTATCTGGATGCCGAGGCATCCCTCAATCAGGCAATTGAATTAGATCCGAATAACGCTGTGCCGTACGCCTATCTTGCCGAAGTGCTGGCCTTGAAATCCCAATCCTCGGCAGGTGACCCGGATGCACTCAACCGGGCCATTGAACTTTCACGCAAGGCACAATCTATGGCGCCCAATGCCATGGAAACGCACCGCGCCCGCGGACTGGTGCTGGAATTTACGACGAATTACGAGGAAGCCGTAGCAGAGTTTGAAGCAGCCATCGCACTAAACCCCTACATAGCCGATTTGTATATCTACCTTGGCAGGAATTACCGGGCATTAGGGGAGTATCCCAAGGCCATTCGGGCATTTACCAGTGCCAGCACGCTCAACCCGACCGATCCCCTGCCACTGACTTACCTTTCCCGCACCTATTTTATACAAGGGGAATTTGCCAGCGCTATCCAGTATGCTGAAAAAGCGATTGAGAACAACCCCACTGACCCTTACCTCTACGGCAATCTGGGGGTGATGCATTACCGCCGGGGTGATTACCCCCGCGCCATTCAAGCACTGCGTCTGGCTGTGCAGGGTGGTACGACAGAAAATGGTCAGGTGGTGGAGGGTTTGCCGCTCTCTTACTGGCCGGTTTCGGAATATTATTACATTTACGGGCTGGCGTTGGCCCGTCAGGCTCAGTGCGGTGAGGCTCTGTTGATTGCTCGTGCCGTAATGGAAACGGTTGCGATTGAGCAGGTTTCGGTGGCCAATGCGCAGGAAATCATCAATATTTGTCAGCAAGTTGCCGAAGGCGGCCTGCCAACCCCCACCCCGACGCCTGCGCCGTAGAGTGAACGCAAAATTAGAAAATGATTGACTTAAATAACAGCCGCCCGATATTCAGAAACCGAAACGGACACAACAATCCGTATCGGATTGTGATTCTGTTGGCTTTGCTGATGGCGGGTCTCTTCATTTTGCGGGGTTACCAGAGCGGGCAGGTGGAAGCCTTGTTCCTCCCGACACCCACACCTACCCGCATCCCACGCTCTTATGCTTTGGAAGGGGAAACCCAGTTTGTGGCCGGCAACTTACCGGCGGCCATTGCCGCCTATCAACGCGCCATGGAACTGGATCCAACCAATGCACGTTTGATTGCCGAATTGGCCCGCATTCAAACCTACTACTCAAGCCTTTCGACTACGGATGCCATTCGCATCCAGCGGCTGCAGGCTGCCCGGGAGAATATTGATAAGGCAACGGAATTGGCCCCGGAAGATTCCTTTGTGCTTGCCATACGCGCTTTTGTGTATGATTGGAATTCAATCTATGCCGGCGAGGATGCCCAACGTTACCTGAACGAGGCTGAACAATCGGTTATCCGCGCCCTGCAATTTGACAGCAATAACGCTCTGGCTCATGCCTATTACGCAGAAATTTTGATTGACCAGCAAAAGTATGTGCAGGCCGATGAAAGCATGCGTCAGGCGTTGGAACGCGGCCCGGATTTGATGGATGTGCATCGGGTCAGCGGTTATGTGCAGGAATCACTGGGGGACTATCGGGCAGCCATTGAGGAATACTTGAAGGCCGCTGAAATCACTCCCAACTTTACCCCGCTGTACATCCGCATCGGCGCAAATTACCGGACTTTGGGACTGAAACGCGCTGAGGTGGTTGGGAGCGACCATCCTGAGGTGAAGGAATTTTACGAACAGGCACTCTCGTATTATGCCAAGGCGGTTGCGATTAACAAACAAATCGGTGTGCAAGATCCCATCCCTTACCTGGCAATTGGACGCACGTATTCTCAAATGGGGGAATTCTTCGCTGCCTCTTTGAATGTCCGCACGGCTTTGAGTATGCTGCCGGCTGACCCCGATATCTACGGCCAGTTGGGGTTGGTTTACTTCCGGGCGCGTAATTATGAGAGCGCTATACCGGCCCTGCAATGCGCCGTGCGCGGCTGTGATGCGGCGACTTCCTGTGAAGTGCGTCAATGCAATCCGGATGTAGATCCGCCTATTGAAATTGAGGGGCTGGCTTTATCGCCTGCCTCGTTGATTTACTACTACACCTACGGTTCGGTACTGGCAGGTATGCACCGTCCCGGACTGGATTACTGTCAGGAGGCGGTTAAGGTGCTGGCGGAAGTCCGCGCGCGTTACGGGAATGACCCCACAATCCGTGCGATTATTGACCCCAGTGAGAATATCTGCGCCTCTTACGGGATTCAAGCCCCATAAACAGCCAAAATATCAGAATTTTGTAAGAGATTCTCAAAACCCCTTGACTTTCGTTTGAAAGGTGGGTATGATACGCACTGGTTTAGCACTCAAATTGAGAGAGTGCTAAAATGTTCACAATCCAATCGAATTTCAGTAGTGGGAGGTTTGTATGAGTGTCAATCTGAAACCGTTAGGCAGCCGTGTCGTGGTTGAACCGATTGAACAGGAAGAAGTAACCGCGGGTGGTATCGTTCTTCCCGAAACGGCAAAAGAAAAACCCCAGAAGGGTGTTGTTCTTTCGGTTGGCCCCGGTGACCGGGATGAAGACGGAAAGCGCATTCCGATGGATGTGAAGGAAGGCGATACGGTCTTGTTCGCTAAATACGCGGGCACCGAAATCAAAGTCGAGGGCAAAAAATTGCTCATCCTGCGCGAGAGTGATTTGCTCGCCATTGTCGAAACCAAGTAATTTTCAAAAACATCATCTTATCGAAGGAGAACACCTATGGCAGCCAAACAACTGGTATTTTCGGAAGAGGCTCGCCGTCGTCTGAAGAACGGCATTGACATCGTTGCTACGGCTGTGGCAACCACTCTTGGTCCCAAAGGCCGCAATGTAGCCCTGGACCGCAAGTTCGGTTCACCCACCATCACCCATGATGGCGTGACTGTTGCCAAAGAAATCGAACTGGAGGATCCGTTCGAGAACATGGGCGCTCAGCTGCTCAAAGAAGCAGCCACCAAAACCAACGACATTGCTGGTGACGGCACCACCACTTCCACCGTGCTGGCGCATGCCATCGTAACCGAAGGTTTGAAGACCTTAGCAGCCGGCGCCAACCCGATGCTGCTCAAACGCGGTATCGAAGCTGCTGCGAAACTGGTCTCGGAAGAAATCCGCAAACAGGCTATTGACATCACCACCAAAGAAGACATTGCCAACGTGGCTACCATCTCTGCTCAGGACCGCACGATTGGTAACCTGATTGCTGAGGTGATGGACAAAGTCGGTAAAGACGGCGTGATTACCGTTGAAGAATCCAAGGGTCTGGAATTCGAGACCGAGTATGTCGAAGGTATGCAGTTCGACCGCGGTTATATCTCCCCCTACTTCATCACCGATCCTGAACACATGGAAGCGGTCATTCAGGATCCTTACATCCTGATCCATGACAAGAAAATCTCCGCCGCACAGGATATCGTTCCCATCCTGGAAAAACTGGTACAGGTTGGCAAACGCGATCTGGTGATCATTGCCGAGGACGTGGACGGTGAGGCTCTGGCTACCCTCGTGCTGAACAAACTGCGCGGTATGCTGAACGTGCTGGCCGTGAAAGCCCCCGGCTTCGGTGATCGCCGCAAAGCCATGCTCCAGGATATTGCCATCCTGACCGGTGCCAGCGTGATCTCCGAAGAAACCGGCCGCAAACTGGAAACCACAACCATTGCCGACCTTGGCCGCGCTGAGAAAGTGGTGGCCGACAAAGACAACACCACCATTGTGGGCGGCAAAGGCAATGAAGCCGAAATCCGCGGGCGCATCGAACAGATTCGCGTGGAGATCGAAAAGACCACCAGCGATTACGACCGCGAAAAACTGCAAGAACGGCTGGCCAAATTGGCCGGTGGTGTGGCGATCATCCGCGTTGGCGCTGCAACCGAAACCGAGTTGAAAGAAAAGAAACACCGCGTTGAGGACGCCCTCTCGGCGACTCGTGCCGCAGTGGAAGAAGGTATCGTCCCCGGTGGTGGTGTGGCCCTGCTGAACGCCATTCCGGTGCTGGATACCTTGAAGATGGAATATGAGGACGAACAAATCGGTGTCAACATCGTCCGCAAAGCGCTGGAAGTGCCGATGCGCAAGATCGTTGAAAACGCCGGTAAAGAGGGTTCGGTCATCATCGAAAATGTCCGCCAGGCTCAGAAGCGCGAAAACGATCCCAAGATCGGTTACGATGTGCTGCGCGATGAGTACCTGAACATGGTCAAGGGCGGTGTTATTGACCCGGCCAAAGTGACCCGCGGTGCGCTGGAAAATGCTGCTTCGATTGCGGCCATGATCCTCACCACCGAAGCCTTGATCACCGAAGTTCCTGAAAAGGAAAAACCGGCTACCCCGCCGATGCCCGAGTACTAAACCGTTTGCCTTTCCAATTCTGAAAGGTTACACCTCCCGCAGATTACCTGCGGGAGGTGCTTTATAGATAAATCGGTTATAATTTTTTCTATGTTCAAAGTGAATTGGGCGCATCGAAAATTCATTCTGATCTTGGGAATACTGGTTTTAACCCTGCTGGCGGGTTGTAATAACGGAGGTCAAGCGGTATCAACCAGCAGCCCAGCACCGGT
>DLXG01000088.1 GCA_003448875.1 Anaerolineaceae bacterium | reverse complement strand
GCGCAAGGCATTCATAGCCACCAGTACGGTGCTGCCCTCATGCGCAACAACGGCCCAGCTTAACTGAACCAGGCCAAGTACGGATGTGATAATCAGCAAAGCAATCACACCGAGGGAAATAGCCAGATTTTGCTGGATAATTCGCCGGCTGGCGCGACTCAGGCCGACTGCGAATGGCAGCTTTCCTAGATCGTCAGCCATCAAGGCCACGTCAGCGGTTTCAAGAGCCACGGCTGTCCCTGCGCCCCCCATTGCAATTCCAACCGTAGCAGTCGCCAGTGCCGGCGCATCGTTTACGCCATCTCCCGTCATCGCAACTGCCCCATACGCTTTTTGCAAACGCTGTATCGTGCCTAATTTATCCTCAGGCAGCAATTCCGCTTCAACGTCAGTGACCCCAATCTCTTTCGCAATCTGTTGTGCTACCTTCCGGTTGTCCCCCGTTAACATGATCAAGTGCTTCACGCCCAGGTTGCGCAACTGAGTAAGGACCTCCGCCACACGAGGTCTGGGCACATCCGCCAAAGCCAGGACACCCAGAAATATACCGTCGCGGCCAATCGTCATCGTCGTGCGACCAGCGCTCTCGAACTGCTCTACAGTTTGGCGAATACTGGTATCCACAGCCTTTCCGGCATTTTCCTCGAAAAGCTTGAGGGTTCCAATCCAGATTGGTTTGCCTTCGACCTGGCTGCGTACACCACGACCGGGGATATTCTCCAAACCGTCTGCTACGGGTAGGGTGAGTTTCTTTTCTCTAGCAGCACGGACGACCGCTAATGCCAATGGGTGATTTGACTGCTGTTCCACAGCACCTGCTAATCGCAAGACTTCATCCGGATTTGTGCCATTGAATGGGATTACGTCCGTGACCTGAAATTTTCCCTGAGTCAGAGTCCCGGTCTTATCAAAAGCCATCGCATTTAGGCGGCCGAGGTTTTCAAGGTGAACGCCACCTTTGATCAATACCCCATTGCGCGCCGCCTGGGCAATCCCAGCCAGAACCGCTGCCGGGGTACCGACAGCCAACGCACAAGGGGAAGCCGCAACGAGAAGAAGCATTGCCCGATAAAAGCTCTCTGAAAATGGCATTAAACCCACCAAAGGAGGTACTACCGCGACCAACACAACCAAAATCAGCACAATCGGAACAAATCGGGCGGTAAACCGGTCGGTGAATTGCTGCGTAGGACTTTGCTGTCCTTGTGCCTCAGCCACCATTTTCATGACCCGGCTCAACGTGTTGTCCTTTGCCAGCCGAGTGATGTTTACTTCAAGTGCTGATTCTTGATTGATCGTTCCAGTAAATACCTCGTCGCCAATACCCTTCTGAACAGGGACGGATTCCCCGGTAATAGGACTCTGATCGATGGCGCTTTCACCTTGAGAAATCACCCCGTCGACTGGAATCCGGTCGCCTGGGCGAACAACAACCAAGTCACCGATTGAGAGCTGCTCGACTGGTTCTTCAATGATTTTGCCGTCACGCTTGACCTGAGCGGTCTTGGGCATTAATTCTCCCAATGCATTGATCGCGTTACGGGCCCTCTCCAGGGCATAATGCTCTCCAGCATGTCCTACCCCAAACAGGAATAGAAGAAAAGCACCTTCAGCCCACGCCCCTAGAAAGGCAGCGCCAACCGCGGCAGCTAACATCAACACATCCGTGTCGAACTTGCCTCGCAGTAGTGCCGGAATAGCGTGGTGTCCTATATCATATGCACTGGCGACATAAGAAAGCAGGAAAAAAATTAAAGCAATACTATCCGGTAATCCCAGGAATTGCTGCCCAACCCAGCCCATAAGCAGAAATATACCGCCAACCGCTATCAAAACCAGCGTCCATCGTTCCTGGAGCCAGTGTGGCAGGAATGTGGGAGCACTTCCGTGATCGTGGTCGTGAGCTTCCTCTTCTTCTTGTGCCTTTGGTTGAGCTAACGGCCGAGCGCCATAGCGTTTCATGGTGCGCTGGATTTGTTCTAGAGAAAGAACTTTCGTATCGTAAGCCACAATTGCGAGCCCCGAGGCGTAGCTCACACTCGCATGCAGCATTCCGTTGAGGTTTTCAAGTTCAGAGGCGATCATCGTGGCCGAATCGGCGCTATCCAGACCACTAAAAGATATTTGCTCGTGGCGGTAACCGTTGCGGAACTCTGATCCAATATCTTCCGCAATACGCTTAACAGCCGCCAAAGAAATCAGGTTTGGATCGTAATGGATACATAAATCAATTGGATCATGATCCATATGTAAATGTGATTGGAGGATGCCTTTGTGACCTTGCAGACTCGCTTGAAGCCGGTCCACACAAATGTCTCGCGCATCTCGAATTTCTGGTAAAAGAACTGGTAAGGAGATTTCAACCGTTTTTTCAGCCATCTGTTTAACCTTTTTAAATTCCTCGACATGATAAGAAAGAACACATAATAACCAGATGCGCTAATACTGCACCTGTTATTCAATAGTTTGTAGTTGTATTAACGAATGGGGGGAGGGACGAAGACGGGAAGTTTGAGTAAACGTAGAAACGACTTGTGTTGGGGATAGATTTTAATCGTCAACACCATGAAAATCATTCCAGTAATTACACCCGGAACAACGCCATAATGAACGACTCCGCTACAAACGCCAGAACCGCTTCCGATCACATCTGAATGCCCGGGCAGCATATCATGCACAAAGTGGACGCCAACGCTAAATGTGACCAACATAAGCAAAATAACAATAACGTGATGATAAGATGGTCGCGCGTTATTCATGGCACACATGATCCAGTCCCAAAAGGAACAATTCTTTTACATGATCATCGTCCAGGCTATAATAGACCATCCGACCTTGTTTACGCGCACGAACAATTCGCATTTGGCGTAGGCCGCGAAGCTGGTGAGGGACAGCCGATTGGCTCATAGCTACGGTCTCACTTATCTGCTGGACATGCGTCTCCCCTCGCAGCAAAACCGATAAGATCCGCAAGCGATTTGGATCGCTTAAAGAACTGAATAGCTCTGCAAGCTGTGAAGCTTTCTCATCATCGAGGGAAAATGCTTCATCATACGCAGTAACACGGTCTTGTTTATATGAATTAGTGTTCATATATTCACTATTATACCCGACTCTATTAAACTGTCAAGAGTTAAATATGCCAGAAATATTTAGTTATGACGGCTGAGAGAATTAGTTAATGGGATAACATTTATCTGTATTGGCTTAATTTTAATAACACCTATAATAAAAATAAGATTTAGGTCAGGCTAATAATTTTGGCGGTTATCAATCTATGAAATCACAATCAACAGAAGATTATTTGAAGGCAATTTACCAGCTCCAGGAAATGCAAAACGGTGAACCCGTTTCAACCTCCACCCTGGCATCCTGGTTGGGCGTGGCAAACGCTTCTGTAACGGGTATGGTAAAGCGATTTTCATCTGCCGATCCAAAACTTGTGGAGTATGAGCCATATACAGGGTTTGTGCTTACAGATGCCGGCGAGAAAATAGCATTAGAAGTCATTCGTCACCACCGTCTGATCGAGTGCTACTTAAGCCAGGCACTGGGTTACTCCTGGGACGAAGTGCATGAAGAAGCAGAACGGCTCGAACACGTGATCTCAGAGGCGATGGAAGACCGGATGGCTCAGGCACTCGGAAACCCGATTTCAGATCCGCATGGCGATCCCATTCCCGACCGCGAAGGTAATCTTCACCAACTGAACGTCATTCCGCTCACACAATTAGCGGTCGAGCAACCGGGCACAATTCGGCGCGTTATCGGGCAAGAGCCAGATTTGTTACGCTACCTAGCGGAGCAAGGTTTAGTCCTATCAGCTCACATTAAGGTGATTTCGAAAGCCCCGTTTAACGGGCCGATTAGCATTCGGATCGTCAATTCATCGGAAACGATCCTGGCATTAGGGCGGGAAGTGGCCGAGAAAATTCTTATCCAACCATCATCCAACACACGTTAGGACCATTCGTATGAATGAACAAACCAATCTGGAAAAAACAGAAATCAGCCGGCGTAAGCTCCTACAACTTGGCGCAGCAGCCGGAATCGCTGGCTTATTGGCTGCCGGCGGTCCGCTTATCAATACCGTTTCGGGGAATGGACCCGATCATAATAACCCGCTGACCAACCCAACCTTGGATGAAAATAAAGGGATGGGAATGAGTCATGGAGACAACAGCGGAACTGTCGGGGATGTAGATCTTACACAATTCGACCCCAGTCAGTTTCTATACAATTTTGACTGGGGAAGTGAAACAATAACCGAATCAGGTCAAACCGTTCGCGAATGGGATGTCGTTGCTCTCGAAAGAGAAATAGAGATTGCGCCGGGTGTATTCTTCCCAGCCTGGACCTATAACGGCCAGGTTCCCGGACCCACCTTTCGCTGCCGGGAAGGCGATTTGCTGCGCTTTCATTTCTCTAATGGCAGCACCCACCCACACACGATCCATTTCCACGGTTTCCACCCGCCTTCGATGGATGGTGTTGAGCCGATCATCCAGCCGGGTGAATCGTTTACCTATGAATTTAAAGCCCGTCCCTTTGGCGTCCATCCCTATCACTGCCATGTGATGTCACTCAAGAAACATATTCATAAGGGATTGTACGGAACACTGATCATCGATCCACCGCAGAGCCGGAAGCCAGCGCTCGAAATGATCATGGTGATGAACGCCTTCGATACAACCTTTGACAACGAAAACGAGGTTTACGCGGTCAATACCGTCGCCTTTCATTATGCCAGGCATCCCATTCAGGTGAAGGTCGGGGAATTGGTGCGGGTGTATGTGATCAATATGACCGAGTTCGACTTGATCAATTCTTTTCACCTGCACGCCAGCATGTTCCGGCTCTATCGCACAGGCACAAATCTCGAACAATTTGAATTGACGGATACCGTCATTATGGGCCAGGGCGAGCGAGCTGTGCTGGAATTCACACTTGATGATCCAGGCAAGTATATGTTCCACGCTCATCAGAGTGAGTTTACAGAGCTGGGTTGGATGGGATTTTTTGAAGCGGTTGCATAGGAGATAAGGTATGTATGTAGAAAAAGACGAGAAAACAATTTCCGTGACAACAACACCCCGAGTGCCCGCCTGGCTCACGGGTCTCATCCCAGTGCTTGCCATCGGTTTAATGCTTTTACTCTTCACCCTGGTCAATCCTTTGGCCATGTTTAATAATAACCTGCCTCCCATTGAAAACCTCGCCATCGATCGCATCCGAGTGGTCGAGAACGGTTTTGAAGTCAGCGTGATGAACAGCGGGCCCCAACCCGTTCGAATCGCACAAGTGATTGTGGATGATGCTTACTGGCAGTTTAATGTGGAGCCTTCCGGCGAACTGCCTCGTTTTGGGCGAGCAGTCGTGACCATCCCTTACCAATGGATTTATGCCGAACCCCACCGGATTTTGTTGGTCACGAACACCGGACTTACCTTTGAAGGAAAAGTAACGATAGCAACACTCACCCCTCGCCCTGGACTGCGGGAATTTGCCAACTATGGATTGCTAGGCATCTATGTTGGCGTGATCCCGGTCTCTCTCGGGCTGCTTTGGTACCCTGCCATGAAACGCATGAGGCGTAAGTGGTTAGGATTTATCCTGGCATTGACGGTTGGGCTGCTAGTCTTCCTTCTTGTCGACACCTTCTTAGAAGTATTGGAAACGGGAGCAAAGCTGCCTGGAGTTTTCCAGGGAGTGCCCTTGGCCCTATTCGCCGCCCTCCTGACCTGGCTGGCGATTATGGCGGTTAGCGCGATGCAAAACCGCAGGAATGCGGCCGCAGGTAATGTACGGGCGAAGGGCGCTTTCCTGGCAACCCTGATAGCCCTGTCAATCGGCCTGCACAATTTCGGAGAGGGGCTGGCGGTTGGGGCTGCATTCGCGTTGGGCGAGGCTGCCCTCGGCTCGTTCCTGGTGATTGGGTTCATTCTGCATAATATTACCGAAGGGATCGGGATTGCCGCGCCGCTGGTTTCTAATCGGCGCAGTGACGAAGAGCCGGCTCGGGCAGCACCCTCTTTGCTTACATTTTCAGGACTGGCGCTGCTGGCCGGATTCCCGGCCGTGCTCGGAACCTGGATCGGTGGATTTGCCTTCTCACCCCTGTTAGGAACAATCTTTCTGGGCATCGGGCTGGGGGCGATTTGGCAGGTGATCGTGGAGGTGACCGCTCTCCTCCGCCGTTACGCAGAACGAGAAAATATGCACTGGGTGTCCTGGCTCAACCTGGCCGGTTTCATGCTTGGTTTGGCGATTATGTACTTCACGGCCTTCCTGGTGAAGTTTTAGCAAACAAAAGCCCAGGTGCTTGTGCCTGGGCTTTTGTTTTATTACTGGTATTTCACCTAATCGTGGCCGCCTTGATGTTCACCACCATTCCCACCGCTATCATTTCTGTGTTCCGGCTCAGAAGGGTGTGAGGTAGGATCCGGGCTGTTCTGATGCTGCTGGGGCTGCGAGGTATGCTGCGGCTGCATGGTTGCCTGATGCTGCTCCTCTTCTGGATGGTGCGTTGGCTGAAGAGTTGCCGACTGATGGGGAACATCTGTCGAAAGATGTTCTGGCTCCGCCGGGTGCAAGAATGGGGTTTGTGTATTGTCAGGTCCAATCCCTGGTTGGTGAGTATCTCCTGGTTCCTGCTCGGGATGGTGCCCGAAATCATTGTTATGAACGCGGGAACGGAAGGCATCGTGGTCGGCTAACCCCTCATCTAATAGCCCGAGATGATCGCGGAGCTGTTCGCGGACACGCTCTAAGGTAGGATCAGCGGGGTGCGTTTCGAGGTGCTGGCCGAGCTGGTTTTCTTGCTCCATTAACCGTTCGCGTACCTGGTTCAAAGTCTGCGTGAACGCTGTCTCATTCATGTTCGCTGTCAGCCGAAGAGCCGATTGCACCTGATACTCCCAGCGGTCGCCAATTGTTGTTGCCGGATGATAACCAGCCTGGTTCATTGCCAGCATCTCGTCCAGTCGTTTTTGTGCAAACTGGAGCGCCAATTCCAGCCGATCATCTGACCGGGGCGATAGGCCAACGCGGATATCTTCGGTCATTAATTTTACCGGATAAAGCGTTTCGTCCGGCAAGCTGTTTTGCGCTGCATAGACTGTAGCTCCGGTTCCCCCAAACAGTAAAGTAAAAATCAATATCAGAGTGGAAATGGTTGCCATCTTTGGATTTGCCTTTCGGAAAAAGAATGTCTTCCACTCTATATGACGCCGTTTAGGTGGTATGGATACGGGCAGAGGGTACATCTGCGCCTCGGCCAGGAATATAGCTCTCCCGCCTGTAGCCGCGCGTTGGTCCCGCTCTGGAGATTGCTGGAGCTTTTTGACCAGGGAGACAATCTCAAAATCTTGCTCTTCAGAAATGCTATTCATACGCCTTCCTCCCTGACACGTTTTCCTCCCTTGCGGGAAGCAGAATCCGGCGCAGCGCTTCCAACGCCCGGTGCTGTAGTGACTTAATCGAACCAAGAGGCTTCTCTAATAGAGCCGCCACCGCTTCATTCTCCCAACCTTCCAAGTATTTCAACACGATGACTTGGCGCTGTTCAGGCGTCAAAAGTAGCAATGCCGCCCTGACCCGTTCGCGATCAATGTTCTCCACAGCAGTTTTTGCGGGGTCATCCTGATCGTTCGCGAATGCCTCATCTAAAGGGAGGTCTGGGAGCGGCTGGCGACGATAATAATCGGTGATCCAGTGATGCGCCACCTGGTAGAGGTAGGCTTGCAGGTAATCCTTTGGTCCGCCCCCATTATGCAACGCTTTGAGAAAGCGGCTAAAAGTTTCAGCAACACACTCTTCGGCAAGATCGGTCTCTCCAAGGAGACGAATAGCATAGCGAAATACACCTGGACTGTAGCAGTCGTATATTTCCCCCAGTGCCGTCAGGTCAAAACATCGTGCCTGCTCAAGTAATCTAGTTTCCGGATTCATCCCGTAACCTTTAAGACGTAAATTCTGATCGGTAGATACGGGTATCCGGGGATTCGATGACAAATACATTACGGATAAGATCTTATGAGCTGCGGCGCCCCGCAGTGCAGGCAGAAATTTGCTTCTGGTTCGACGGTTTGACCGCAATATTTGCATGGAAATGGTTTGAGCACCTTTCCACAAACGGGGCACCAAACGTAGGAAAGGTGAATGGTATTTCGGCAATTAGGACAAGTTTCAGGCGGGGAAGAATCCACGTCTGTCCGCGACACATCATTTTTCAATTCAAGTTTATCAATTAATAGACCAAGAGGGTTATGACAACACATAGGCGTTCTTAGTGTACTGGTTTTCCACAATAAGGGCAGGTTGTCCATTCGTTCTGCACCGGTCGGCCGCAGCCAGGGCAGGTGGCACCAGTTGTAACACCTGTTCTTGACGTGCTTAAGCTTCGAACCAGTACAATTCCCCCCAATACAAGCAGTGCGAGAACACTCAAAGGGATAAGGAACATCCCGAGCATCATAAATCCTCCAAACATACCCCAGCTTCCGACCATCCCGCCGAATTGAGGATTCATCATGCCAAAGCCGCCGCAACCATAACCCATCCGGCCAAATCCACCAAACAGTGAAGTCGCCACTGTGAAAGTTATCAAGGCGACGGCAAGGCCCCCCAAAGCCCACTTCCAAGCGGTACGCATTATTGCACCTCCTGTTCGGCAACAAACTGACCATGCCAGGTATGCAGCCAGACGCTGCCATCGAAGCCATTGACGCTCAACATACCGGCAACCTGGTCATTGATCTTGAAATCGAAGGTGTAATACCCATAGAAACTTGTGCCGTCTGATTGGAGCTGTGCCCCGGCCAGGTTCGCATCCAAATACTGCTGTCCTTGTTGGATAGCCTGCTCGATCGAGAGGGTGTTCTCAACGGCCTGGCCGTTGCCCATATGGCCGTATTTGACATTCCACATCATATTCGGACCCATTTCAGGATACACCGCGCCACTGTAGGGATCCACCAGCAACTCAAAAGCGCCTCGACCTGTGCTCGTTTCTTTTACCGAAGCATAAAAGTTGTTATTGAATTCCATGATTTCCGCAACGGTCAGACCCTGACCGTACCCGGCGGCGTATTGTTTTGCGCTGGCAATGGCCAGATCGATCGCAATTCTTTGTCCATTTTGGGTAGTTGCATTCCATCCACCCATCATACCCATCCCCCAATTGCCCTGTCCGGAGTTATTGTTCCATCCCCCCATCATTCCAGGACCCATTCCCCGGTATTGCTGGTTAGGAGTGTTGTTGCCCTGCCAGCCCCAATCGTCCATCATGCCATTGCCCATTCCCCAACCATTGTTTCTCAAACCCTGGTAAGGAGGGGTAATGTCGGGCGTTTGTTGGGTTGCCGAAGGCGCGACAGGCGTTTTGGCCGGCGGGACAACCGAGGCCGCCTGAACATTCACCGGAGCAACCGCGTAAACTGGCGTTGGCCGCCAGAATTTATTGAAACCATAAGCAGCACCAATCCCTAGACCGATGCCGAAGATCAATAACAGGCTACCCAACAATAATTTCCGCATGACGTTTCTCCTTTTTCTAATCCATTCCGTGATGAACTAACGATACCCGGAAGTTGTGTAGAAATTGTGAGAAACCTATCAGGGCTTTATGAAGAAACCACATCCCGCCGCACGTAGATCCCAGAGGCAATCACCTCGTCGACGGCGAACTGGCTGTAGCCGCTTTCGAAGACAAACGTGGGCGAAGCACGCAGCAGTTTTATACTGGCGCCTGGAAGTACGCCCATCGCCATGAGCCTTTCCAACCGGCCCGGATTACTCATCTGGATGAACGCCACCTGGCCCACCTGCCCTGGCTGGAGTTCGATCAGGGGGGCAATCTCCGCGTCGGCTCTGGCGCGCTTTTCCCGGCAGCAGTCGCCGGGCGGAATGGCCTTCCCATGCGGGCAGAACGCAGGATGCCCCAGCAGGGTGCAGATAC
>DLXG01000005.1 GCA_003448875.1 Anaerolineaceae bacterium | reverse complement strand
CGCTGCTGCAATGCCCGCCAGTGGGTTAATAAATCCTGCGCATAGAAAGCCAGTCGGTAGCCGAGCGTGCTCGGCTCGGCCGGCTGCAGGTGGGTAAAACCGATGACCGGCAGGTCTGCCGTTTGCTCAATCCGCTCCGCGAAACGTTCCAGCAATTCTCTCAAATGCTGCAAAATCAAACCCAATGCCGCCCGCAAACGCAGTGCTTCGGCGTTGTCTTCGATATCCATCGAAGTCGCTCCCAGATGAAGAACCGCTCCGCCCAGCGGCGACTGCTCGGCAAAGGTTTTCAATTCAGCCATCAAGTCATGCTGAATTTCTGCTTCAATCTCCAGAGCCCGCTTCAAGTCTATGTTTTCTACATTGCGGCGCAGGTCATTTAATTGATCTTCGCTGACCAAGCCGAACTGAGCTTGCGTTTCAGCCAGCGCCAGCCAGATTCGCCGCCACATGCGGCGCTTTTCTGCCTCGCTCCAGATACGCCGCATCGTCGGCGAACCATACCGCCAGCTGAAGGGTGATTGATACACTTCCCACTCGCTCATTGACCTGATTTTACTACGAACCAGCCTCAAAGCAATGAGACAGTCCAGATGTTATAATTTTCTCACCAAGCCTCCAACACAGAAAGGGAAAGCACATGCCCGCAAACAACACGATTGTTCTGCTCGGTAAAATCGGTCAGCTGGGTTGGGAACTGCACCGTGACTTGCAGCCGCTGGGTAAAGTAATTGCGCTGGATTATCCGCAAATTGACTTTACCCGCCCGGCTGAATTACTCTCTCTGGTCGAGTCTCTGCAGCCCTGCCTGATGATCAATGCGGTTGCCTACACAAATGTAGATAAGGCCGAGAGTGAGCCTGAATTGTGCGATCAAATCAATTTTCGGGCAGTCGAACAATTGGCCCAACTGGCTGCCCGCCTGCGTTGCGGATTCGTTCACATCTCCACCGATTATGTTTTTGACGGCACGCTCACCCGCCCCTACACCGAAGAAGACCCCACCCATCCGCTCAATCACTACGGACGCTCCAAACTGGCCGGGGAACAGGCTGTGCTGGCCAATACGCCTGCTGCCTGGGTGCTGCGCACAGCCTGGCTCTACAGCCGGCGTGCCAATGACTTCGTTCAGCGAGTGTTGACGTGGAGCCGCCAGCAAGAAACCTTGAAGATTGTGGACGATCAGGTTGGCTCGCCCACCTGGGCAAGATTGCTTTCTCAAATCATCGCTCTGGCGCTGGCACAGGCCAAAGGGGAGTTTTACGACTTCATCCAGCAAACCAACGGTGTATATCACCTTGCTGGCGATGGGGCTGTCAGCCGCCTGGAGTGGGTTCAGAAAATCCTCGAACTCGACCCCGCCCGCAGCGAACAGATAACCCGCCAGATCTTGCCCGCTAAAACCGCTGAATTTCCTACACCGGCTCAGCGTCCCTTATATACCGCGTTAGATTGCAGCAAGTTCGAGCGCGTGTTTGGACTGCGCCTGCCGCCGTGGGATCAGGCCCTTGCGCTGGCAATGGAAAAGTGAAGTTTTTACTTGAGCAGGGTCTCCAGCCGCGCCCGGTAGGTGCTGTTGCCCAATTCATCTAGCAGCCGGCGCAGCTGCTCACGATCAATAAAGCCCATGCGGTAGGCAATTTCCTCAGGGCTCGAAATCATCATACCCTGCCTTTCCTCCACCGTCTGGATAAATGCAGCCGCCTGTAACAACGACTCGTGCGTACCAGCATCCAGCCAGGCCACGCCACGCCCTAATTCCTGTACATACAATTTTCCCATCCGCATGTAAGTCAGATTCACATCCGTAATTTCCAGTTCACCCCGGGCGGATGGTTTAAGATCAGCCGCAATCTGGATAACCTGATTATCGTAAAAGTACATGCCCGGCACGGCGTAATTGGAACGCGGTTTGGCCGGTTTTTCTTCCAGACTGAGGGCTTTCCCTTCCGAATCAAATTCAATCACCCCGTAGCGCCACGGATCCTGCACCGGATAGGCAAAAATAGCCGCCCCTCCGCCATTGCTGACCCGCGCTGCCATGGAACGCAGAACAGCGGGCAGTCCGTGGCCAAAAAAGATGTTGTCTCCCAAAATCAGACAGACCGGATCACTGCCCACAAACTCCCGTCCAACGCGGAAGGCATCTGCCAGCCCGCGCGGTTGATCCTGTTCAGCGTAACTGAATTTCATCCCCCACTGGCTGCCATCGCGCAGCAAACGTTGAAAGGAAGGCAGATCCTCCGGGGTACTGATCACCAGAACCTCGCGAATACCCGCCAGCATCAGCATTGAGAGTGGATAGTACACCATCGGTTTATCATACACCGGCAATAACTGCTTGCTGGTTACAATCGTTAAGGGATGCAGACGGGTTCCTTTTCCACCAGCCAGAATGATTCCCTTCATTTTGCCTCTCCTCGTGCAGCATAATTTTTCATCAACCACGCCTGATATTCCTGTTGTTGGCGAATAGCGGCTACCCACTGGCTATTATCCAGATACCATTCAACCGTCTGACGCAGACCGCTGGACAATTCAAAGCGCGGCTTCCATCCAAGTTCCCGCTCAATCTTGCGGATGTCCATCGCATATCGCCGGTCATGGCCGGGACGGTCGGCCACATGCTGTTTTAATTGAAAATGCGGGCGGTAGGGAGAGTCCGGGCGCAGGTCATCCAGTATGGCACAAATCTGCTGGATGATTTCCAGATTGGTCGGCTGGTTGTTACCGCCAATGTTATAGGTCTCGCCGGGTTTACCGTCTTGCAGAATCCGGTAAATCGCCTCGCAGTGATCCTGCACGTGCAGCCAGTCGCGGATTTGTCTGCCATCCCCATACACCGGCAGGGGTTTGCCTTCCAGCGCATTGAGGATCATCAGCGGAATCAATTTCTCGGGAAACTGACGCGGCCCGTAGTTGTTGGAACAGTTCGAAATCGTCACCGGCAGTCCGTAGGTATGAAAATAGGCCCGCACCAGATGATCGCTGGCGGCTTTGGAGGCGGAATAGGGCGAATTCGGCGCATAGGGCGTATCCTCGCGGAAGGGCGGATCATCCGGCCTGAGCGAACCAAACACTTCATCCGTTGAGACGTGATGAAAACGCACCGCCTGGTTTTGAGCAAAATTTTCCTTCAGCCAGAACTGACGGCAAGCCTCCAGTAAGGTATAGGTGCCGACAATGTTGGTTTGAACAAACTGACCCGGCCCATGGATGGAACGGTCTACATGCGATTCGGCTGCAAAATGCACCACCGTGTCAATCTCATGTTCACGCAGCAGGCGGTCGACCAGGGCGCGGTCACAAATATCGCCTTGCACAAACAGATGACGGCTTTCATCCGGCAGTCCTTTGAGGTTTTCCAAACTGCCGGCGTAGGTCAGGGCATCCAGATTGATGACTCGAATGTGTGGATTGACCCCCAAGAGATAATGAACGAAATTCGACCCAATAAAACCGGCCCCGCCTGTTACCAGAATATTTTGCATCGTTCCTCCATTTTCAGGGATATGTTTCAGCCTGTGCCAGCGTTAAGCCGGCGCGGTCTTTGTCAGAAATCAGCAAATCCGCTCCATCCATCAGCGGCCAATCAATTCCCACCTGTGGATCATTCCAGAGAAGCGTTCGATCCCACTGGGGAGCGTAAAAATCGGTGGCTTTATAGACCACTTCTGCCCAATCGCTCAAGACGTAAAAACCATGGGCAAAGCCGGGCGGTATCCACAACTGACGCTTATTCTCGGCTGAGAGGATCTCTCCCACCCATTGACCAAAGGTAGGCGAACTGCGGCGCAAATCCACCGCCACATCAAAGATTTCGCCCGCCACCGCCCGCACCAGTTTCCCCTGCGCCTGCTGAATCTGGTAATGCAGTCCGCGCAGCGTGCCGCGCCGCGACCCGGAATGATTATCCTGCACGAATTGAGCCGTGATGCCATGTTCGGCAAATATTTTTTGCTGATAGGTTTCCATGAAGAAACCGCGCTGATCCCCAAACAGGCGCGGTTCAATAAGCACGACATCTGGAATGCGGCAGGGCATGAATTTCATCCTGCTAATTTTACTTGAAAGTGATTGGGGTGGGAACATTTTTTAGAAAAACTAAGGATAGTCAGCGATTAACACCACAATTCTCAAACTTTTCTAAAACTTTTTTGTTGTATTTGTTTATAAAACAAATTATAAATATAAAAGAATAGTTCTTACTCCTCAACACAGATTAATTCATTGAGGATAGGGGGGCTCAAAGTAAAGGAACAAAAGTAATGAATACACCATCTTTCAAAATTACGGATAGGTTTATTTTTTCTTTCCTGCTCCTTTTTGGCGTTCTCTTGATGGGGTTGCTACAAGATCCCAGCAATAGCTTTGCCGAACCAGTCAATTACGCATTGCGTTTTGATGGAGTGGATGATAACGTTCAGTTACCGTTAATTTGGAATATTTTTGGGGGTGATAGTTGGAGGAACGCGAAAACAATTAGTCTATGGATCAAACCGGAAGGTCCTGGTGAACCATGTGGACAGCCCAACCCTGGTCATTGTCAGTTAATTATTGGTGTGATTCCAAGGTCTTGGGGGATCAGCAGAGGAATATTAAATAACCAAGATAGGATATGGATATGGAATATTGATGACGATTCACAAACTCCGGATGCCCTCATACCGTTGATTTATACACCCGATGAGTGGATTCACATTACACTTGTACATGCAAATAATCAATTAAAGGCTTACCGATATGGATCTTTTCTTACGGGAGACACGAGAGAAAGTTATTCAAGTTTTTCTGTGGACACTGATGAAAAGAAGTCAACTTACCTCGTAATGGGAGGGTTTTTCAAGGACCAGGAACAATACGCATTTAAGGGCCAGATTGACGAAGTCCGTATTTATGATATCGGCCTCGATCCTACTGCTGTCTCATTTATCTATCAGGAATTGACACCCCCATATTCTCCAAACCTCAAAGCGTACTATCGCATGAGCGACGGGAGCGGCACTTTATTGACAGATGATAGTGGGCAGGACCGTGGAGGAGTTTTTAGAGATGGCTTACAAACCGCTGGACCTGGTGGTGGCCCAAAATGGGTGGAATCCGGGTTATTCGGCAGCGGTCCCATGCCCACACTACCAGCCACTTTTACCGTTACCGCAACTTTCACCAATACGCCTTCTCCCACCGCAACCGCCACCCGCCTGCCGCCCGGCTTTACCCCCCAGCCAAGCATTACCCCAACCCGCACCCTTGACCCCAACATGAATAATTTCCTGTTTCTTCCAATGGTTAGAAAGTAAACGCCGTTAGAAAAAAATATCAGGCTGCCGCCCGGCTTTGCTTGACGGGCGGCTTTTTTATGGCTATGCTTAAACCAGTAAAAACCGACATGAAGAAACCATACCCTATAGTTCTTTCTTACTTATTCAGTCTGGGCATACTTCTTGTCCTGGCCGTCAGCGCTGGCTGCAATTTACCCAGAGCCGGGCAGGCGCTCACCCCCACCGGCGATTTTGCCAGCACTGCCGCAGCCCAAACCGTCTCGGCGCTGACCACGCAGTTTGCTTCCATGATCACTACCACCCCGCCCCCTGCCGCTGAAACTAGCCTTCCAACCCAGCCATCAACAACCCTTACCACCGCTGAAAGCGTCAAACCCTGCGAACGCGCCGAGTTTGTCAGCGACGTCAGCATACCGGATGGCACTGAGCTTACACCGGGACAAACCTTCATCAAAACATGGCGTTTGAAAAATACTGGCTCCTGCACCTGGACAACCAGTTATCGGGTAGTCTTTGAATCCGGGAATGTGCTGGGAGCACCTCCCAGTTTCAACCTGCCAGTCAGCGTGCCGCCGGATGCGCTGGTGGATATTTCAGTCAATATGAAAGCCCCCGACCAGCCGCGAGAATACGAAAGTTTCTGGAAATTACAAAATCCACAGGGGGTTATTTTTGGACTGGGCAGCAACGGCGATAAGTCCTTTTGGGTTAAGATTAAAGTGGTCGCGCCCACTCAGGTGCCTTGATCATCGTCCGATTGAGCGCAACTATTTTCTCACCAGTGGAAGAAAAATAAAATTATTCATATTTGGGTCAATGGTGCGGGTCGGGGTCAGGTCAGTTTGAGTAGAGAGTACCCGCGTTGGCGTGTACACCCTTGTGTTCGTCCCAACCGGCGTTACTGAGGACGTAAAAGTCGGGCGGGGCGTTCGGGTAGGTGGTATCGTTGATGTTGGGGTCTCAGGCGCAAGGGTAAAGGTTGAAGTACCCGTACGGGTTGGGGTTTCCGTGCGGGTTTGGGTCATAGTAGGCGGGATGGGAGATGGCGAAGCGGTAAAGGTGGGGCGGGTTGTACGGGTGAGTGTGGCTGTTGCGGTAGGCAGGGGGGTATTGGTAACAGGAGGAAGGCTTGCCGTAGGAGAGAACAATTGGGTAGGCAATGGAGTGGCTGTGGGCGGCTGGGGAGAAGGTGAAGGTGTGAAAGTGTTCGTGTTCATTGGGCTGGGGATTGGCGTAGGAGGGATATTATCAAATGCCCCCGAAATCACCCATAAAGGCGGTATTCCGTTGCCGGGCACAATATTCGTCCCATCCATCAATTGACCATCTTTTCCTCTGCCGCTGTTATCGGTAACCGTTAGCCCGATGCCGTTCGACATTTTGTAATAAGCGACCAGACCGCTTTCACTGCCGGTCAGTTCGTTCATCATCGTTTCCTGAATTTGCTGCTGGCTCAAGGCAGTCGAGTAAATCCGCACTTCGTCAATCTGCCCCTGAAATCCCCAAAAACTATGATTTTGATTCTGGCTGTCGGCTTTTATCATCCCGCCAAAAAGCAGTATCGGCTGCGCGGGCGGTTGAGCCGTGCCAATACAATTCACCGAACCGACCCAGTAGCCGTTTTTATATGCCGAAAGAAAGCCGTTTCCATGCACAAGGGCAATGTGCATCCATTCGTCAAGGGTATACCCAAACTGAATCAGGCGGATGGGTGAAGACGGCGGATAAGTGCTGGGGTTAGCCGGATCGAAACACGCCATCCATACCCAGATCTGGGTCGGCCCGCGGCTGATACCCCACCAGCGCGCGAAATCACCGAAAATATTATCGCACTGAGCCGGTTCGATGCGCGGAATGCCGTTGATGACCGAACAGTCAGCCGTGCCTTCTGGTTTTACCCACAAACTCACCGTTTTGGTATAGACCCACCCATCATCCGGGAACAGACCGACCGTACTGCCAAGGTTGACCATATCATCATGCCCGTCAAAAGAGAGCGCAAAGCCTGCCAGCCCATCCGCCCGCACAGCCTGATCCGGAGCAAAGCCAACCGCCAGCCCGCTTATGATCAGAAAGAGCATCACAACGGTGAAGATGACCCGAAAACCCGAATACCGATTCGCCAAACCCTCTATCACATCCAATTCTCTTTAGAAAGTCAAACAACAGTTTTAGAGTCATTTGGATGGGCGTAAGTTCCCCCTATTCAACCGTCGGTAGAGAAAGCTGCCCACTCCCATGATCCTTTATGCCAGCCTCTCCATTCATTCTCCCACCCGTTCACTATGGGAAAAAGACCATTGAGGCTTTTGATAAATTATTAATAATTACAATCAAAATTATTGAAATTATAATACCTGAGAAATGTAAAAAAGTTTTTTATAATATCTTTATAGTTTCAACTGTTTTATTCTACTTTTTGCCCCGCCTTAACCACCACACCGCACTGATACCACCCAAAGCCGCTAAAAGAATAATTCCCGCTTCCAGAGAAATTGAATTATGCGGCATGCCCTCTTTATTCAGAGAAGAACTTGCGGATGTCGCCCCCAAAACCGGAGACGGGGAAGGTAAGCCGGGAAAAACTGGCGTTGATTCAGCCGTCACCTCCGGCGTAGATGAATCTAAAGGTTGGGGTATGATCGCAGGTTGACTCACCTTGCTTATTGCCGTGGGTGTTGAAACCGAACCAGAAGATAAAAACCAATCACGGCTGATTGGATCAGTACTGAAAAACTCCCACAATTTCTGGGCAATTTTTTGAGCCCCGGCAGAAGAGGGGTGAGTGCAGTCAGCCGCCAGGTCGCTTGCCAGCCAGCGAAACCCATCTTCCCGTGGGTTTTCGCCATCTGCCCAAAGATACGGCCCCCACGAGAGAAAGGCCGCCCTGACTTTGCCCCGCTTTGGGTCAAAATTCAATTCAGGATCCCCTTGGATTTGCTTCTCAATTAACCACTTGACCGCAAAACCGGTTTCATAGGCCAGCGGCTCAGGGCTCAAACCCCGCCAGTAGGTATAGGAACGCGTCCGGCTGGAGAGAAATATCATCTTAAGATTGGGGAACTTCTCTTTCAGATGCTGAACAATTGCTTGCAGATCCGACTCCAACGCCAGCGCCTTTTGCGGAAAGTTCCCCCCGCCCGTATTGGTCAGCTTGACCCATGCAACCTGAACCTGTTGGGGAGAATATCCATAGGCAGTTATCCGCCTGTCCAGTTCCTGCCAGGCTATCCCTTCGCGACTTGTCCAACGTTCAGCAACCTGATTGGGCAAAGCCCCATTGATCAACACCAGTTGCGGGTTGAGTTGCGTTAGTTGTTGAGCCAGCCGAATAAAAGTTTCAAACTCACTGGCGGTGTTGGACATGCCAATCGAAATGAACAAAATCCGCCCATTGTTTTCATCCACCTGCCCATCCACCGTCAGAGGTTGAATTTGATGAGAAAGCTCTAACCCGGCCGCTTCGTGGCGGTCTGGCCGAAGATTGCTTCCATTCGGATATAATCCTCCGCTAAAATCAGTTGGCGTTCCGTCCATTCGCACGTACTCATTTTCCCCCAGTTCAGTCAGAGGAACGGCTACCGGTTGAAAAGGCATTGAACAAACCTCGGATGGTGGGGGAGTTTGCCCCATCACGGGTTGAGATGTGGTTAAAAAGACAAACAACCCAAGCAAGGTTAGCAAGGATTGAATCCTCGCTGAGTATTTCAGGAATTGCATATCCACCATCCGATCAAAGGCTCACTCCCGTTTGAAAGGCGCAACGGGAGTGAGCCAATTAACCTACCCTTAAAATCGGTTCAAACATCAAACCTTACGGCAGGCGGGTAATCCGCCCCTGACCACCTTCAGGATATTGGGCTGCCGAGATTACGCCGCCCAGACCCGATTGAATGTAATTGCGAAGGGATTGCTGATACGTAACGCCCACCGTGGTAAAAGCGGCCCCGCGGAAGGGATACTGATCACCACCACGCGCCAGAAAATCAATCGTCGCGACGGTCAAATCGGGGCCGGGGATAACGCTGCCATCCGCCACAATTTGGGTGCCGTCATCAAGGAAAACATCCACCACCCGCGAACCCACCGTAATTACATTACCGTTTGAGTCCAGCGTTTGGGGCGTTCCTGCCGGATTCCAAGTAAACCGGAAACCGGAAACCTGCGCGAAACGGCCGTCACCGAACTCAACCCTAGAAACAGCATTCTCCAAAATCTCTTTAAATTGCTGGCGGGAAATTCCTTCGACAATGGACACAAAGTTTGCAAAAGGTAGAATGGAGAAGGTAGTCAATTCAGTGATGTTGCCAGCCGGGATGACAGAAGCATTCCTGATACCTCCGCCATTTTGGAGTGCAACCTGCGGAACGCTCACCCCGTAAAGCCGGGCAAGTTGCGCAGCCTGCCAGCGCAAGGCATCAGCGGTCAGATTACCCAGATTGGTTTCCCGGCTGCGGACGTTGACCCGTATACCATCCAGGGCCACCTCGCTAACCCCGATCACGTTCATATTCATTTCGTTGAGCGCCTCAATCAGCGGTTCGACGACCCGCGATTGAACTTCGCCATTCGGCGGTACCGCATCCGGCTGATTACCACCGGCAACCCGTACCGGTCCGCTCTGAGATTCATCAATTGTCACCAGATTACCGGCTTTGTCGAAACCCGCCACCAGGCGCCCCACATAGGCATAACTGCCCGCGGTGGTCACCACCGGCACCTGAACTCCGCTAGAATCAGTCGCCCACAAGGGGTAGGATCCGTAAATGCGGGTTTCATCACCCGGCACGAGCAAATGCCCCGGATTGGCCAAAACCTCATCACCACCGCCGGCAATGATAATGTCAACCCCTGAAAGATAAGGCACCATGGAAAGGTCTTCAGAAATGCTTTGCAGGTGGCTGATCAGGATGATCTTATTGATTTTCATCGCCTCCAATCGTTGCACTTCGGCCATGATGGCTTCTACCACCATATCATTGACTCGGACATTGCGCGGACTGGAAATATACGGAAGCATTGGTGTTGTCGCCCCAATGATGCCAACCCGCCCGGCTGGTGTTTTCACTGTGGTACTGGTTGCGATTCTTTTCTGATTTTTCAATTCCTGCAAGCGAGGTTCCGCTGAGAAGTCCAGATTAACGCTCAGGAAGGGTGGTTTTGAAATCGAAAAGCCCTGGATGAAATCTGCCAGCACATCCGGGCCAAAATCAAAGTCATGGTTACCAATCGCAATTGCATCGTAACCGATTAAGTCCATGGCAATCGTGTCATAAAAAGGCACACCTTTTTCAAGGCTGGCATTGAACTCAGGCCCGGCTAAAAAGTTATCGCCCGAGGAAACCATCACTACACTGCGTGGTGCGGCAGGAACCGGTGGTTTTCCATGCACAGCGTCCCATTTCAGTCTATCTACCAGTGTTTTGAACCGGGCCGCTCCGCCAAAATCCTCTAATCCCGTCCCCAGGTTGATTAAGTCCGACTCACCATCATTGTTATGTAAAACAGTCAGCCAAAAGGCAACTTTTGGCTGACTGGCCTGGACGATAGAGTTTGGTAACAATCCTGCTCCAAGCGAAATGATTACCAGGAACGTGAGAAGGTAATA
>DLXG01000048.1 GCA_003448875.1 Anaerolineaceae bacterium | reverse complement strand
CTAGCGCGTGGTGCATCGTTGGGATTGCATGAGTCGCAGTCCCGCCTGTGGGAAAATCTGGTGGGGCGTAGTCTGGCTTTCTGGAAGTATTTTTATCCCAGATTACAACAAACCTTTCCTCAGCAATTTGCAAATGTCCGATTGGATGAATTTTATCGGGCTATCAATAAAGTTCAACCCTCTTTCATACGCGTCGAAGCCGATGAAGCCACTTATAACCTGCACATCATCTTGCGATTTGAAATCGAACGAGAAATGATTCACGGAGAAGTCCAGTTGAAAGACTTACCTGAATTGTGGAATAGTCGCTTCCACGAGTATTTGGGAATGGAGATTCCTAACGACAGTTTGGGTGTGTTGCAAGATATTCACTGGTCAATGGGGTTGATTGGCTATTTCCCCACGTATTCACTGGGCAATATCATTTCCTGCCAGATTTGGGAAAAGGTGCTGGAAGAAATCCCCAATTTGTACGAGCAATTTGAACAGGGATATTTTCTTCCATTGCGTGAATGGCTAAGGGATAACCTGCACCGTTATGGTCGAAAATTCACCCCTTTGGAAACATTACAAAAGGTTACTGGTAAAGCGGAGATAGATGTTGATCCGTATCTGCGATATTTGAAGGGTAAATTTTCGGAGATTTATGGATTGAAGTAGATCATCTTTGGCCGTTCTATCGGTAATTTTCATAAATCGCAAGGACTTTGTCGGCGTAGGCGTATCCCATGTCCATTGGGCCGTAGGACTTCAAGGCTTCACGGACATCGCCTTTGCGTTGGATTAAACCCGCCAGCATACGAACGCCGTACTCAATGTTGAATTGCGGATCGAACAGTTCCTGCATCGAAGGTCGGCTAGCAAAACAAGGGCCGTTGACACACATAAACTTGGCTGCTTTACCGTCGCGCGGCATGACCTGCATCAAACCAACTGCACCACTGCGAGAATAGGCATCCGGGTTACCTCCCGATTCTTGCAACATCACCGCTGCAATCAGATTGGCATCCAGTTGATATTGATTGGCTGCCTGCTGGATATAGGGACACCATTGTTGGATTTTCTGCGGGTAGCGGGCAGAGAGTTGGCATTCGATTGAGGAATCAGGTTGATCCGCTTCCTCGACACTGGCCTGTTCAACAGGCGGGGGAGGGGTTTCGAGATCGGAAGCCTGTACGGTGAGTGAAGGATTCAAGAGCGCGCGGGAAATTCCAACAACAACCAGAATACCGATGATTACAGCGGGAAAAATTGCTTTGCTGGCCTGATTCATTTCAGCCTCCGGGCAGGAAAAACCAAGTGGATTCAAACGGCTGAAATAATTATAGAACAATATTTCTATTTTGAAAAGAGATTAATTGATATTATAGAGGTGATTTTTGGGGGATGAGCGTTGTTATCGAATGGACTCGGCTAACAGGTCTTCCAGATATTCACCCTCTAAAACCCGTACCTTCCATGCCGGCATGAGGTAATCCAGTAAAATCCCTTGGGCAAAACCGGAATAGTAAAAGAGCGTTTCGCCATCCATATTGGTTTTTGACATTGTGGTAATCTGGGTTTTCCAGAATTTTTCCCGCGAGTTGTAGGTTTTCAAGCCTAACTTCAGATTTGAATCAGGCAGGGGAAGAAACTTATTTTGAGCGGCAATTTTACCGATTTCCAATTCGGCATATTTTGCCGTACCTTCCAGCCATTCCCGTTTGCGTTCATAGTCAAGCAATAAAATACTCAACTGAGCAGATTGACGCCGCTGACTTCTTGAATCGAGAAATTGCCGGGCAACCTCCGCTGCTTCTTCACGATTAGAAATACTCCCGGCCTGCTGAAGAATCTTTAATTCTTTTATCCAATCACTCGAAAGATTGTCATCATCAAATGGATATTGTTTATCCAGTCCGGCAACTAATTCTGCTTTTTCAAACATTTCTGGATTTCGGTTTGCCTGAAAGACATGAAATGCTTCATGAGCCAGAGAACTGATGTAGGCTTCCGGGGCTAAAATCAAGTCTTGAAAGAATAGCCGGTAGGGAAAGACTTCGCGCAGGATGGGAGGAAGGTCGGTGTACATCAGTTGATAAAGATAGATTAAAGCGTATTCCTGAGTCTGGAAGGATGCGGCAATCTGGTTGTCCACTTTGACCACAAAATTTTCAGGCGTCTTTTGGGGGTCATCAATCATTGCACGGAAAATGGTTGGACCCAAATTAGAAATGGGCTGCCATTCACCGCCGCGGCGGTGCGTACGTGGGTACATTACCCATCCGCGGGAATGGGGCGCTTCAATCCCGACGGCGAAGGCGGCAACTTCGTTATAAAACACCCACGCAGTTGGTTCAGCCGACCAGCCGGGGAATACCTCATCCCCCAATTCGGAGATGAGATGATGGGCTTCTCCGGCAAGAAGGATCTGATTTTCGGAGAGGACATGCGGATTTTGTGATGATTCCGGAATGGATTGGTTGATTACCAGCAAGGCAATAAAACTGATTCCGCACAGCCCAATGAGGGTCAAAAGGATACCAGTAATGAATGTTTTGCGCTTATTAGACATGTTTTCTCCGTCCCTGTATTGATTTTCCTTGAAACATATACGCATCTGCTATAATTCGGTTGCAGGGGAAATTCCACGGAAAGGAGCCAATCATGGTGCAAAAAGGGTCTTTGTGGTTCAAAAATGCCATTTTTTACGAGGTTTATGTGCGTGCCTTTTACGATAGTAACGGGGATGGGCACGGCGATCTGGCGGGATTGATTCAGAAACTCGATTATTTACAGGATCTTGGGGTGGATTGCATCTGGTTGTTACCCATTTATCCTTCTCCCTTACGGGATGATGGTTATGATATTGCGGATTATTACAATGTGCTGCCAACCTATGGGGATTTAAACGACTTCAAAGAACTCGTTCGGCGGGCACACGAACGGGGGATGCGGGTAATCGCCGACCTGGTCATGAATCATACTTCCGACCAGCACCCCTGGTTTCAATCTGCACGAACAAGCCGGACTTCCCCTTACCGGGATTATTATGTCTGGTCAGACACCGATCAGAAATACAAAGAAGCGCGCATTATCTTTCTGGATACCGAGAAGTCCAATTGGGCGTGGGACGAGGTTGCCGGTCAATATTACTGGCATCGGTTTTACTCGTCTCAACCCGATCTCAATTACGATAACCCGGCCGTGCGAGAGGAAATGAAAAAAATCATCCGCTTCTGGATGGACATGGGTATTGATGGTTTTCGGGCCGATGCGGTGCCCTATTTGTTCGAGCGCGAAGGCACTAATTGTGAAAATCTGCCGGAAACTCATGCTTACCTTAAAGAAGTGCGGGCATTTCTCGATCGGCATTATCCTGATGCGATTTTGCTCGGTGAAGCCAATCAATGGCCAGAGGATGTATTGCCCTATTTTGGCAACGGCGATGAATTGCACATGAACTTTCATTTTCCGCTGATGCCGCGTCTTTATATGGCATTGAAAAAAGAAGATAAATCTCCGTTGGAATGGGTCTTTGAACGTACTCCGGCTATTCCTGAAAATTGCCAGTGGTGCACTTTTTTACGCAATCATGATGAGTTGACACTGGAGATGGTTACACTGGAAGAAAGAGAATTCATGTGGCGTGAGTATGCGCCGGATCCAAAAATGCGGCTTAATCTGGGTATCCGCCGCCGGCTTGCGCCATTAATGGACAACGATCAAAGACGGATTCGTCTGCTTTACTCAATGCTGTTCAGTTTTCCGGGTACACCCATTATTTACTATGGTGATGAGATCGGCATGGGCGATAACATCGAATTATTCGACCGCAATGGCGTGCGTACACCGATGCAATGGGATTCTTCTCCAAACGCTGGTTTTTCAGCGGCGTCGCCTTCACAATGGTACGCGCCGGTTATCTCCACGCCGCCTTTTGACCCCCAGCATGTGAATGTGGCCGATCAAATCCGGCGCAGCGATTCGTTGTATCATTTCCTCAAACATCTGATAAGCCTGCGTAAGACTCACCCCGAACTGGCGAGTGGCACAATGGGCTGGCTTGAAACCGGTTCTCCCTCAGTAGTGGCTGTCTGGCGGGCAGAAGGCGAACGCTGGTTATGCGCCGTCCATAATCTGGCCGACCGGGTTCAGGAAATCAGCCTGACTCTGCCGGTGAAAACAGGAATCCGAACCGATTTGATCGAAGGCAAATTGTCTTTCAATCCCGAAGAAGGCCGCTTGAAACTTCAGCCTTACCAGACTTTGTGGTTTGCCTCGTGATTTAAAGGTGCCGCAGTCAGGGGTTGCCGTGCGCCAGTACAAGGATGCGCGGCAACCCTTTTTGAATTAAACCGTCCAGCTGATTTAGCAAATCTTCAAGATTGGATGATGAGAGAGTGGCAGGGTCTTTAATTTCCTGGTTGCCATTGCTCATTTCGCTGAGCAGAAAAACCCGCTGCGAGAGATGTGGGTACACATGGTTCAGGGCCTCTTTATGGCCCTGTTCCATGACCAGAATCAGGTTGTGGCTGGTGAGCAGACCTTCGTTCACCTTTTGAGAGCGGTGTTTTGTGAGGTCAAGGCCTCTGGCAACACTGGCTCTGATCACCTCATTCGGCGGGAGCAGGCTCTCTTGTACCCATGTGCCGGCACTATTAATCCGCCATCGCTGTAATGGGAGACCTTCCCTAAGAAGGTAGGTGCGGAATAGCGCAGCGGCAAGAGGGGAACGGATGCGGTTGGCCGTACAGACAAACAGCACCGAGGGGCGGTTTAATGGTGCAGTTCTGCCGGCCTCGGTCAATCAACGCTCCATGCTGACGACCTGCTGTTCCCA
>DLXG01000117.1 GCA_003448875.1 Anaerolineaceae bacterium | reverse complement strand
TCACTGCATGTCAGCCTGCGTCAGCCGCGCGAAGAAATCACTCAGCGCCTGCTGCGTGCCATTCGCAATCCGCACGTAGATGTGATCGGTCATCCCAGCGGGCGGCTGCTGCCCAACCGTGAGGGAGCCGATCTTGATTGGGAGGCAATCTTAGCCGCTGCCAGAGAAGAAAATGTCGCCCTCGAAATCAACGCCAACCCATCCCGTCTGGATCTGGACGAAGTCCACGCCCGGCGCGCAGCGGAACTTGGCATTCTGCTGAGTATCAACACCGATGCCCACAGCCCGGCTGACCTTGAGCTGGCTGAATATGGGGTTTCAGTGGCGCGGCGGGCCTGGTTGAATGCCGCGCAAGTGCTGAATACCCGCTCACCCGTTGAAATTCGCCGCTGGCTGGCAGAACACCGCCGCGCATCCTGATCGGCATATTTTTTTCACCCTGCGAAGCCGTTAAATTTTCTGCGCTGGCTGAGCGGAAGGGTTGGGTCTGCTAACAGTTCAGTGCCTGCCCGGCTGGAAAATTTGCCATTGCTAAGGCAGGGAATTTAAACCAAGGATGTATAAGGTTTTACTTCCAAACATTCGCCAAAGTGAAATCAGTTTTGATAAAAATATTATGAGGAAGAGATGATAGATTATCACAACATACGCAAGGAAAAGGACGAATTTTTTGCCAGTCATCCGCAAAGCCCGCTGCGGGAAGAGCAAAAGGCCGATTTCAAGGGGTTAAATTACTTTCCGCCCGCCCCGTCCCTGCGCTTAACCCTGACGCTTGAACCATTTGCAGAGCGCAGAAATGTAGAAATTCTCACCAACACGGGGGATGTACAAATCTACAGCCGCTTGGGCCGCTTTTCGTTTGAGGTGGAAGGGCAGAAAGTCGAACTCACCTTGTACGGCAATCAGTACGGTTACTTTCTGCCGTTTGTGGACGCCCTTGCCGGAGTGGAAACCTATCCGGCCGGGCGTTATCTTGAACCAGAAGCGCTGGGGCAAAATCAATTCATTGTGGATTTCAATCTGGCCTACAACCCCTATTGCGCCTACAACGATGACTGGTCATGCCCGCTCACCCCTGCGGAAAACCGCCTTAGCGTCCCCGTTCGTGCCGGTGAAAAGCTATTTCATCCATACCATAAAAGCGATTAATGAGGTAAAACGGCTATGGCAAGAGCAATCTGGAATGAGACCGTCTTAGCAGAGAGCGACCAAACTATTCTTATTGAAGGCAACCATTACTTTCCGCCCTCAGCAGTCAGGTGGGAATATTTTGAAAAAAGCGATACCCACACAATTTGCCCCTGGAAAGGCGAAGCCAGTTATTATACGATTGTGGTCAACGGGCAGAGCAATCCGGACGCAGCCTGGTATTACCCCAATCCCAAAGAAGCCGCCCGTCAGATCAAAGATTACGTGGCTTTCTGGCGCGGTGTGCGGGTGGAAGCCTGAAAAACAGCCATGCCCTGCCCTTCGGTGATCTGACTTTGCTTCTTTGCAAAGTCTCTAACCGCAAACGATGGACATGAGTCACCCTAACCCCTGCACCCTTCTCTCAGAGAGTTAAAGTTGCAGGGGTATTTTTGTTTTCCACAAATCCCGGAAACTTTGCAACAAACCCTTTTACTTGCCGAACCAGACAAGGAAAATTCATCCGAACGCCGTTTCTGCCTGTATAATGATAAATATCGCACGTAAAAAGGAGACCGATATGACTCTCCAAGACTCAAGCCGTGCCCCGGTAAAATGGCGCGGTTACGAAATCAGCCCCGTTGCTCAAGCCGTCCGGATTGAGCCATCTCCCCAGTTTGGTATGATCTGGAATCGTCCGGTCGGTGTGCGGATTCAAACCCCGCAGGGAGAAAAACAGTTCCTGCCGGTCTACGACCTGACCCGCCTGATCCAGATCATCATCGTGCTGAGCGGGCTGTTGTTATTCTTTTTCCTGAAAGTGATCTACAAGAGGAGTTAAGCATGAGCAATTCCGAAAACGCAAGCCAAGCCGAAGCCACCCCCACCGCCAATGAAGAAGCATTGGCTACCGCGGCTCTAGAGACCATTCAAGACACCATGGATCAATTCATGGCTACCGCAGATGTCAATGCCGTATTTGGGGAAACGATCAAGCATCAGGGCAATCTCATCCTGCCGGCTGCTGAGGTAGTCAGCTTTATGGGCTTTGGAGTGGGCAGCGGCGCAGGCGGATCTGGAGAAAATAAAGGTGTTGGTACAGGCGGCGGCGGAGGCGGCAATACATTTGCCCGTCCGGTAGCCGTGATTGTTGCCAATGATCAGGGTGTTCAGGTCAAACCGGTGGTGGATTTTACCAAGATTTACCTGACCGCTTTCACCACCCTTGCCTTCGTGACCAGCGCGTGGCTGCGCATGCGGCGCGGCAGATAATCAACCTGCTTTTGTAAACCCATGCAGCGTATCCGCATTGCACGCCTGCGGGAAGATGCCCGCCTGCCCAGCCGCAAACACCCCGAAGATGCCGGATTGGACTTATACGCGGTGGAACGAACCGAGATTCCGCCTCATCAATTTGGGATTGTGCCAACCGGCATTGCTGTGGAGATATTGCCGGGTTTTGTCGGCCTGCTGAAACCCAAAGGCCGCAGCAATCACCTCTTAGGGGCCGGAGTGGTGGACGCCGGCTATCAGGGAGAAATTCTTGTCAAAGTTGCCAATCCAACCGATCAACCACTGGTCTTTGAAGCCGGTGATGCCATTGGGCAGTTGTTGATTCTGCCTGTTTTCACACCGCAAGTCGAGGAAATCAGTCAGCAAGAATTCAAACAACACACCACTGCCCGTGGGGCAAGCGGCGGTATTGTGGAACAAAAGTACCGGCAATCCGGGGGTTAAGCCGCAGAATTGAATTGATTGAGCGCTTCCATCAACGCTTGCAGGTTTGCCAGCGGTGTGTGCGGCGGCAAGTCATCTTCTGGGGCAAGGATAAAATTGGGGCAATCACGCATGGCGATAAGTAAATCCTGCGCTGCTCGGAAAACCTCCTCGCTTGAGCCGCCGGTCAGCAAATCCACCGGCAGATTGCCAATCACAAGCCCATCTTCCCCAACTTGCCTGGCAGCCTTAGCCAGATTGACGCGGCTGCCCAACCAGTAAGCGGCCGCGCCGCTCATTTGCAATTGAGCCAGTTGGGCCTCCTCCGCCAGCGGATTATGCAG
>DLXG01000101.1 GCA_003448875.1 Anaerolineaceae bacterium | reverse complement strand
TGAATATCCTTCAAAAACAGAAAGGATTAAGAACCAAACTGTCTGATTCTACCGCCGATTTGACCTTGCAAAATAGATAACTTGGTTGGGGCGCGTAACTTTTCGAGTAAGATTGGGTTTGAACTATTGCACTTCCGTACTCAATAAAGCAGAGCCGTCGGGTCACATCCATTATTCTGATCGAAGCTATCCGCTATGACCCGAACTGTGACCCTGATCTACCCTGAGGGGGATGTGACACTTGAATGAGAGAAGTACAATTTCAACATCTTGATCGAATCCCTTGTTTTTTCCCATTCGCAATCATTAACTGAGGTAATTTCATGCTTTCGGACCAACTGATGTACTGGGCCTCCCGCCCGGTGGTGCGCACCTATACGGGTACCATGTTAAAAATGGATGTTTTCAAGCATCATCCCCTGCCGGAAGGGCCAAAAATCATTGCGGCCAACCACCCGGCCACAACTGATCCCTTTTATGTGGCTTCCATGGTAGGACACCAGTCGTTTATCTTGATTAATGAGTTGTTATTTCAAGTGCCGATTTTGGGTGAGTATCTGCGCCGCTCCGGACACATTCCGGTGGCAGCCGGTCAGGGCCAGCAAGCCATTGATACGGCCCTTGAGCGGTTAGCCGAAGGAAAGACGATCATCATCTTCCCCGAGGGCGCGCTCAGCCCGGAGGGTGGCGGTTTTGAAAAACCGCGCACGGGAGTGGCCCGGCTGGCTTTGGCCAGCGGCGCGCCGGTCATTCCGGTTGGCGTTCATTTGCAATGGGAGCGGGTGCATACCATCCGCTCGACGGTGCGCGGCAGGGTTGAGTATGGGCGCTGGTACATTCGCGGGCCATATAACCTGACGGTTGGCCGCCCGCTCTATTTTCATGGGGATGTCGAAAACCGCCCGCTGGTTCGCTCGGTGGCCGAAACGGTCATGCACCACATCATCGAACTGGCCCACGAGAGCGAAATCCGTATGAATCGGCGGTTTAACCCGCTCACCCCGCTGACCGAGTCGCTGTAATCACCCTCGTGCTTGCCTTCGTCCTAACGTCGGATCAAGGGCAGAAAGATTGAATATGGGGGTAAATTGAGGTTCAACCCGATCAATAGCGGGTCGTGGTCGGCGGAGCGGAAAGCATCCGGCGCATAAAGGCTGGCGGTCTGCTGGACGGATTTGTATTCGAGGTTGTAATCCAGCACGGCCGGCTCATCGGCGTTGATGTGCCACTCCGCTGCGCTGGTGATTTGGGGCAGCAGGCTGGCAGAAGCAAAGGCATGATCGAGTGCGCCGGCCTGCCCATCAAACACATACGAATAGGTCTGTAAGCCGTGCAAACGGCTGAGTATATTCGTGTAGCCGAATTGCTCTAACGCGACCAGCGCCTCTTCACGAGCGTAGGCGTTCAGGTCGCCAAGGATCAGAATATCTGGATCGCGGATACCGGCTGGGGCATCTGCCAGCCAGCGGAGCAGTTCTTGTATGGCGTTCAAGCGCACAAGGCTGCAATTTCCCTGACCGTCTCCGCTGTCAGGAACATCACACGGGCTGCCTTTGCTTTTGAGGTGGTTGACACTGACTATAAATTGCTCGCCGGTCGAGTTTTCGGTAAAGGCTTGCAGCAGGGAAACACGGTTGCGCGGAACGGCATCGCCTCCGTACACAAAGGCGCGGCTGTCCAGCACGGCGGCAGCCAGCGGGGTTACCACGGCAGGGCGGTAGAGCAGGGCAACTTTGATGGCATCGCTGCCCAGCGCGTTGGTTTTACCCGTAGCGGAGTCGGCATCCACAAACGCATACTGTTTTTCTGGGGGCAGAGCGGCATTCAGCCGACCGGTCAGGTCAGCGAGCGCGCTGTCAGGGGCATAACCGTCATTTTCAATTTCCATCAGGGCGATGATGTCGGCGTCCAGCCCGCGCAGGGCGCTGATAATTTTGGCAGCCTGCCGCTCAAATTCCTCAACTGAATTGGCCCCGCGGCACTCAACTGGTGGGCCGCCGAGGCCGGCGCGGCAGCCTTCAAACGTGTTGAAGTAGTTGTTCGCATTCAGGCTGGCGACTCGCAAGCGGCCCTGCACCGGCGGCGGTTCAGCCGGGCGGGGATTTGCGGGTTCAAAATTGGGTGGATCTACACCCAGCGCTCCCAGCGTGCGGATACGCCAAGCGTTGGGGCTGGCCGGGTGACCGCCCCACGTATATGTCAACACACCGGTCAGACCGGTAAGGGTATCGCCGCTGCGCAGGGTGTTTTCTGCGGAAAGCGGCTGCTGAGCGCGCCCGAAGGGAATCGGGTCGGGATTTTGGGTTTGCACGTTGTCATCGAGGATGATGCGGTTGAGATCGTTGGCTTGTTGAAGAGCAATCGCGCTCTCTCCGGGCAAGGTCAATTGGGTCGGCTGGTACAGCCGGCCGCTGGAGAGGGTGACCTGTCCAAACCGCCCAAGGGAATAGGTCTCGGTGACGGTCAGGGTCTGATCAAAATGCACCAGCATCCCTTCGTACTGCTCCGGCTCGCCCGAATGGCTGAACGGAAGTCGAAGGGTGGTTGCAGGGATAGAGGTGAAGCCGGCGTCAAGGACGATCATCTCGCTGAGGGTGATCTGGGTCTGTCCGTAATACTCGCTGACTGTACCGCTGACCTGTACGGTTTGCCCCAGCCGGACAGTGTCATTGCCATCCCCGCGAAAGACGAAAATCCCGTCCGAGGTGAGCGGGTTGTCATCGCCGAGCGCGTCCTGAATATAAAAGCCGCGTAAACTACTGCTGCCTTCAAAATCACCCATCACAACGCCGCTGGTGGTGACCAGTTGACCTTCAAAGGGGCTGCGCTCGCCTTCTCCCTGAATGGCGTAAATTGGAAGGATGGGGGGTGATATGGAACAATCGGTAACGGTTGTACTGCGGTTGCGGGGTGTGGGTGTTGAAAGGATAAAATCAAGCAGATTGTAGTCGCTGTCGTGGCAGCCATCACGCACTCGTTTCGCCGCACTTGTATTGTTCAGGTATGGGGCAGGTTCGCCCTCATAACAATTCGCCGAGCCGTAACCGATGAGATCAATAATGGTGGTGTCTTGTGGGCACGTACCGCTCAAGGCGGTGCTGGTGTTGACCAGTGCGACTTTTCCGCTGGTGGCATTCAGATTAATGGAGCCAATCGCATCGGGGTCTGGCAAGTCTTGCGTACCGCCGCTACCGCCCCCTTGTCGGATCAGGTAATACTGACCTGGTTGGAGCACGCCGCTAAGGGGAGTCAGTTGCCACGAACTGCCGGTTGCGCTGGCATACTGGACACTCCAGCCATCCAGACTGACCGGCGATGATCCACGGTTGAACAGTTCGATGAAATCATTTTTATAAAGTGCGCCGCTGTTGCCGCCCCCACCGTAAATCTGGCTGATAACGACCGTATCAGAAACCGCAACGACCGGGCGGAAAACTGAAAAATTCCCTGCGATAAGGGCGAGGATTACCAATGAGTATGCTGTTTTTCTCATCAAATGAACGAGGTGGCTTGGCGAAAAATAGAGAAACGGTTTGAATTGATTATAGAACAGGTTTAGAAAATAATTTGAAGTACAGGGAAAATTTTTACAAATTGAATGCTTGACGGGTTGAGATAATCGGATACAATATAAACAAGCCACGGGGCGGTGGCGGAACAGGCAGACGCAGCGGACTTAAAATCCGCCGGTGGTGACACCTTGTGGGTTCAAGTCCCACCCGCCCTACCAGCAAGAAAATCATCTCATCACCTGCACCGCTTGAGGGTGCAGGTTTTTTCATTTCAGGCCGTTGATGAGCGATGTTCATTCTGCCAGCGGCAACTGTTCTTGCTTGCTTAATTCTTCCAGCAGACGGGCAATGATTTCTTTGCGTTTGCGCAGCATCATCTTGTACATCATGTTGTCGGCGGCAATCAACTGCGTGCGTACATCGTCCAGACTCGCCTCAAGCACCTGAAGCAGTAAATCGCGTTCTTCGCGGGTCAATTCAAGGGTGTACATGCTCTCCTCCTTTCGAATAAAACAGAGCCGTTCGGGAGTGGAACGGCTCTGTCAGGAAACGACAGGGCAAAGAGCCTCTTTGATGCTGGTTTCAATGTTTATTTTTTGTACTCTTATTGTACCCTTTCTGGCAGGTCAATTCAAGCAATCTTAAGAAAACGCTTAAGTTGAGCCGCCCAGATTGATTAGAGCGTTTTTCCTGCTCTGCGGGCAGCATCTCTCCAGCCCTTAGACGCCTTGCGGCATGAGTAAGACTTACAGGTTATAGCGGTAGAGGTTGGTGTTGCGCAGTTCAAATCCCACCCGCTGATAGAGACGGTTGGCGGCCTCGCGGCTGGGGCGGCTGGTCAGGTCAACCGTTTTGGCGCCTAATTCACGGGCGCGTTCCAGCGCCGCGCGGGTGAGAGCCTCACCGATACCTTTGCCGCGCGCATTTTCATCCACAACCACATCCTCAATCCACGAACGGACGCCAGTGGGAATGCGAAAAGTGACCAGTGTCAGCGTTCCTACAATTTTGCCGCCCTGTTCGGGGTCGCGGGCAATAAAAAGAGACTCATGATCGGCAATTTCCTGAATCTGCTGGAGAGTTGGTACTTCGGCTGATGTGCTTAACTGGGGGATGAGGTGTCGGAAAGCTTCGGCAATTTCTTCAGTCACTTGCGTAACAAGAGATATTTCCATTGGTTGAACCTCGCTCGGTTGATGGGTTTGGACAGCACATCAATTTTAACCGATTTTAAGGCTGGTGTTTTTCTCTTGGGCAAGTTGGGAATATAATGGATAGGTTGAAATTTATCGGGCATGAAGGAATACCAACATGGAAGATTTGCTCTCGTCAATCTATCAGGCCATTTTGGAAGGTGATCAGGCCGCTGCCCGTGCCGCAGTTCAGCGCGCACTGGAAGAGAATCTGGAAGCAGAGACGATTCTCAAACAGGCGATGATGCCGGCCATGCAGGAAGTAGGGCGTTTGTTTGAAGAGGGGGAATACTTTGTGCCGGAGATGCTGGTGGCTGCCCGCGCCATGCAGACCGGCTTAAGCCTGCTCAAGCCCAAACTGGTACAGGCCGATGTGGCCCCGGCTGGCAAAGTGGTAGCCGGCACGGTCAAAGGTGATTTGCACGATATTGGTAAGAATCTGGTGTGTATGATGCTGGAGGGGGCTGCCTTCGAGATCATTGATTTAGGCACGGATGTGCCGCCGGAACGCTTTGTGGAAGCAGTGCAGACCAGCGGCGCACAACTGCTGGCCCTCTCAGCCTTGCTTACCACCACCATGCCAAATATGAAACAAACCATCGAGGCGTTGCAGCAGGCCGGTTTGCGCCAGCAGGTCAAGGTCATGGTGGGCGGCGCGCCGGTTACGGAAACTTTTGCCCGCCAGATCGGGGCGGATGGTTACGCGCCGGATGCCAGCCGTGCGGTGGCGCTGGCGAAATCGCTGATGGGAATGTAAGGCACACGATTAGTCTGCTCACCTGTCAATGCGCCAGCGTGTAGCAGAGGCCGGGAAGTCCGACTCCCTCCATGCAAAAGCCTTATACGGTTTGGCAGCGAAGAAAATCGTCTCACTGCTCAGCTCGTTTTCATCCGAGAAAACGCCGTATTTTTCAGCATACGTGCTGAGCACCCCTTTCAGTACCACCGGGTCGTCAACCCGCTCGGCTCGACATTCAAGGATGACCGCTTCATCGCCACTTTCCAGATGAACGATCAGGTATGGGTTGCGGATCAGGTTGCGCCCCTTCACCGACTGAATATCCGTTCCAAAATAAAAGCATTCATCTTTCCATATTCCCCACACCGGCACGACATGCGGACGTCCATTTGCTCGTGTGGTGGCAACCCAATAGTTGCGGCTGGTGATCAACCGGTTTTGAACCCACTCCCAGTTGAGGCGATCCGTTGTATTTTTTGAAAGGCCATAACTTTCTGGCATGTGAGGCCGGTCAACCAGGGGATGTGATAAGGCGTTCATTACTTTTCCTTTCTCTGGTGTGGAAAAAGAACCATACGACTTGCTGATGGGGTTTAAGTATTTGAATGTTCCCCATTGTAACCGTTAGCGGAGTAAAATTGAAGAAGAGGTGGCCTTATGAAAAGTGAGAACGCGGGACAGGCTTGGATGACATGGCGCGGATTGCAGCCCGCCGACCAACCGCTCTTGCAGGATCTTGACCGCGCCTGCAAGGAAACTGACGGTGAGGAATGGGTCAGTAACCTGGTGGAAGATGCACTGGCAGCCATGCGGGTGGATGTGGATAATACTTTCTGCGCAGCGGGGGAGGACACCCTGATGGCTGTCGGCTGGATTGAGATGCTGCCTTCCACAGAAAATGAACAGCGGGTTGTGCTGGGCGGCAGAGTACATCCCAACTACCGCCGGCGCGGTTTAGGTACTTTGCTGTTGGAGTGGCTGGAAAATCGCGCGAATCTGGTCAGCGGTTATCACCGGATGCGGCGGTTGATCATTCGCAACGAAGCCCTGACCGCCGATGCTCACGCAATTTACGTTCAGTCAGGTTTTACGCCAATTTTTGCGGAAAATATGATGGTATGTTCACTGGAAAATCCGCTACCGGCAGACCGATTACCCGAAACATACCGTCTGGTCAACTGGACAACGGAAACAGCTCCCCTGTTTTACCGGGCGTATTGTGATGCGTTTTATGACCGGGCGGCTTCTTTTGACCCGTTGGAAAAGTGGGTGGGTGAGTACGAAAAGGATAACGATTTTCTTCCCCGGTTATCGTGGGTGGCCGTCAATGGTGAGGAACGGCCGGTGGCCTTTGTAACGGCCGGTAAAATGGGGAAGATGGCCTGGATCAGCCAGACCGGGGTCATCCCTCAACTGCGCGGGCAGGGGGTGGCTTTTGGACTGCTGGTGCATACCCTGCGGAATTTCAAGCAAGAGGGATTTCAAGAGGTTGGCCTGCATGTCAATGTCAACAATCCGGCGGCTATCCGGAGGTTTTACGAATTAGGCTTCCGCCGGCGGCTGACCCGCGCCCGTTACGAGAAAACAGTCCTCTAAAAAAAGACCCCCGCTCAAGGCGGGGGTTTTCTCTAAAAAGTTCGGGTTAGTGGGTGGCTTCAAATTCCTGCATGCACTCCACCAGCGCCTGCACGCTTTCCAGCGGCAGGGCGTTATAAAGCGAGGCGCGGAAACCGCCCACCGAACGGTGGCCTTTGATTCCGACCATACCCTTGCTCTTGGCAAACTCGGCAAACTCGGCTTCCAAATGCTCGTAACCGGGTGCCATAACAAAGCAAACATTCATGCGAGAGCGGTCTTCTTTGGCAACCGTGCCTACAAACAACTTATTGCGGTCAATTTCGTTGTAGAGTAATTCGGCCTTGGCTTTATTGCGCCGTTCCATTTCGGCAACGCCGCCCTGTTCCTTCATCCAGCGCAGGGTCAGCAGGGCCGAGTAGATGATGACCACCGGCGGGGTGTTGTAAAGTGAATTGTTCTTGATGTGGGTGCGGTAGTCCACCATAGTCGGCAGCGGGCGGCTGACTTTGCCAAGGATATCTTCGCGGACGATCACGAAGGTCAGGCCGGCCGGAGCGAGGTTCTTCTGGGCGCCGCCATAAATCAATCCGTATTTGGATATGTCAATCGGCCGCGAGAAGATGTCTGACGACATATCCGCTACCAGCGGGACGGGCGAGTCTAAGTCAACGAAGAGTTCAGTACCATAGATGGTGTTGTTGGTGGTGATGTGGAAGTAATCGGCATCTGCGGGGATGGTGAAATTCTTGGGGATGTAGGTGAAGTTTTTGTCTTCTGATGAGGCGACAACCTCTACCTCTCCGAAGAGTTTGGCTTCTTTATAGGCTCTTTGCGCCCAGTGACCGGTGATCAGGTAAGCGGCTTTTTTCTCCAAGAGGTTGTAGGGTACATGGAAAAACTGGGTGCTGGCGCCGCCGCCCACAAAGATCACGGCGTAACCATCCGGGATGTTGAGCAGTTCTTTGAAGAGGGCAACACTCTCATCCACAACGGCTTCAAATTCTTTGCTGCGGTGAGAGATTTCTAAAATGGATAGGCCGGTATTGGCAAAATTATGAATGGCTTTGGCGGTTTCTTCGATGGTGTACTGGGGGAGAATTGAGGGTCCGGGATTGAAATTATGTTTTTTCATTGGATCCGTCCTTTTGGGTGATTGGGAAAGATATGCCGTGAAAACGGGCAGGAATACTTGACCAATCTTGATTATAGGATGAATTGGAGGGAAGGAATAGTGTAAGAAATCCCGACTTGGGCCATCTTTAATCAGATGTCAGACATTAACGATGAAAAGAAAAAATAAAAGCTCAAATGTCGGACAAGGGGGTTAAAAGGGTTCATTCGAAATGGTGAATTTTCCACTAATCCGATGAAATTAATTGACTTTGAATTGTCCAATTGGTATCATTAAAGTAACCCGTTGGGGTGCAAATGGTTACGCAAGTTGATTTAAGACCAGCCAGGTTGGTCGAAACCAATGATCTTGATTGATCAGGAGGCGCCAGTGCTCTCATCTCCCTCTGCCGGTCAGCGTTTTTGGGAGGCTATGAAAAATGAGAAACCTTTACAGGTAGTGGGAGTGATTAATGCATACGCAGCATTACTGGCAGAGCGGGCGGGTTTTCGGGCAATTTATCTTTCGGGAGGGGGAGTTGCAGCGGCTTCTTTGGGGGTACCTGATCTGGGAATTACCACTTTAGAAGATGTGCTGATTGATGCGCGCCGGATTACAGATGCCTGCTCGCTGCCTTTGCTGGTGGATGTGGATACCGGTTTTGGCAGTGCGTTCAACATCGCCCGTACCGTGCGATCACTGATCAAAGCCGGCGCGGCTGCCTTGCACATGGAAGATCAGGTACAGGCCAAACGCTGCGGTCACCGCCCCGGTAAAGCGCTTGTCCCGCCGGAAGAAATGGTTGACCGGATTAAAGCGGCGGTGGATGCGCGTAGCGACCCTTCTTTCATCATCATGGCTCGCACGGATGCGCTGGCTGTGGAGGGACTTGAATCGGCCTTAGAGCGCTGCCGGCGTTATGTGGAAGCCGGCGCCGATATGATTTTTGCCGAAGCGGTGACTGACCTCAAGATGTATCGAAAGTTCAAGGAAGCAGCCGCTGTACCGGTGTTAGCCAACATCACCGAATTTGGAAAAACACCGCTGTTCAGTGTGCAACAACTGGCTGAGGCGGGAGTGGACATCGCTCTGTATCCCCTCTCGGCCTTCCGGGCGATGAGTGCAGCGGCGGTACAGGTATATCAGACAATCCGGCGGGAAGGAACTCAACAGGCGGTGATTGGATTGATGCAGTCGCGGGCAGAACTGTATGAGGTATTGAATTATTACGCTTACGAACAAAAACTCGATCAACTATTTGCTAAGGAGAGGAGAGACGATGAGTGATCAGGTGCTGGAAAAGAAGGAAGCCAGGAAGAAATCGGTAGCCCTTTCGGGGGTGCCAGCCGGTAATACGGCCATTTGTACGGTGGGTACACTGGGACACGACCTGCGTTACCGCGGCTATGATATCAATGATTTGGCCGAATATTCGACATTCGAAGAAGTGGCCTATTTGCTGATTTATGAGAAACTGCCTGTGGCCAACGAGTTCGACCGTTACCGCCGCCGCCTGAAAACGCTGCGCGGCTTACCGGCACCGGTCAAAGCCGTGCTGGAACAGATTCCGGCCGCGGCCCACCCAATGGACGTTCTGCGCACCGGCTGCTCAATCTTGGGCGCAACGTTACCGGAACGAGAAGACCACCCGGCAGAGGGTGCGCGCCATATTGCTGACCGTCTGCTGGCGATCTTCCCATCTATGCTGACTTACTGGTTCCATTATTCCCACCATGGCCGTCGGATTGATGTCGAGACCGATGATAATACGATTGCCGGACACTTTCTGCATCTGCTGCATGGGCGTAAACCAAGCGAACTGCACGAGCGTGCTTTGGATATTACCCTGATTTTATATGCCGAGCATGAATTCAATGCCTCGACCTTTACCAGCCGGGTGATTGCCGGGACAGGCTCAGATATCTACTCGGCAATTACCGGCGCAATTGGGGCATTGAAAGGCTTTAAACACGGCGGTGCCAACGAGGGGGCAATGGAAGTCATCGAACGGTACAAATCGCCTGAAGAAGCTGCCGAAGATGTGCGCCGCATTCTGGAAAACAAAGGCATCATCCTCGGTTTTGGGCATCCTGTTTACACCATCTCCGACCCGCGTGCGAAAATCCTCAAAGGTCTTTCCTGTTCGCTGTGCAAGGACTTTGGCGATGAAACCATGTGCGATATCGCTGAGAAAATTGAGGATGTGATGTGGGAGCAGAAGCGCATGTTTCCCAACCTCGACTGGTACAGCGCGGTGGTGTATCACATGCTGGGTATTCCTACCTTTATGTTCACTCCATTGTTTGTAATGGCCAGAACAGCCGGCTGGGCAGCCCATATTATTGAGCAGCGGCAAGACGGAAAGATCATCCGCCCCTCGGCTAATTACATTGGGCCTGAGCCGCGTGAGTATGTGCCGATTGAAAAACGCATTTGAGCGGAACCAGATATGAGCCTACCGGTCAGTAACGTCCGTCCCCAGCCGGATGATGTGCTGGTGCAAATTGCTGATTATGTGCTGAATACCCCCATTACAAGCGCAGAGGCTTACGAAACCGCCCGCCTCTGCCTGATGGATACGTTAGGGTGCGGCTTTGAGGCGCTTGCCTATCCGGCCTGTACCAAACTGCTTGGCCCGGTTGTGCCGGGTACGATTGTACCTAACGGTGCGCGGGTG
>DLXG01000006.1:448-4073 GCA_003448875.1 Anaerolineaceae bacterium | reverse complement strand
CCCGCCGGAGATTCAACTGGCGCGCCTGCTGAAAAACCGCGGGATGAATGAAAAAGACGCCCGTCAGCGCATTAACAGCCAGCCGCCTCAGGAAGAGAAAATCGCTGCGGCGGACGTGGTTATCCGCAACGCTGGCACATTCGATGAAACCTGGAAACAGGTCGTGACCGCCTGGCGCAAGTATGTGCCGCTGGTAGAAGAAGCACCGCCTCAGCCCGTTCAGGCTCCAGCGATCAAAGGCCAGATTCAAATCGAACGCGGCCGCCCCCGCCACTCGGGCGAAATTGCCAGCCTGTTCAACCGCCTGGATAAAAAAGGCAAACCCGTGAGCAGCGAGGATGTGATGGCTGCATTTGGTGAAAAAGCCTTCTTGCTGCTTCGTCTCGATGGCCAGCTAAAGGGTTTGATTGGCTGGCAGGTTGAAAATTTAGTCGCCCGCACCACCGACATTCATCTCGATCCCGCACTACCGCTCAATGAAGCCATTCCCGTCCTGATTCAAGAAATGGAACGTGCCTCCAGCGACTTACAGTGTGAAGCCTCGCTGGTGTTTGTACCGCCTTCACTGGCAAGGCACGATGGTCTCTGGCGCAATCTTGGCTACCAGCGCACCACACCCGACGCGCTGGAAGTGCAGGCCTGGCAGGACGCCGCCCGCGAGTCCATGCCGGAAGGCAGCGTTTTACTCTTCAAAAAATTAAGAGAGGATCGCGTATTGCGGCCGATCTGATCTTCCCGTACGGGGTTACCCAGCGTGACCGATTTATTGAATGAACTTTCCTTCATTTTCCAGCGCTTCAACTGGTTGAGCGCGCTGGACCTGTTTCTGGTCACGCTGGTTTTCTTTGGTGTGCTGCTGCTGGTTCGGGATACGCAGGCCATGGTGGTGCTGCGGGGAGTTTTGCTGCTGGTGGTCGCCTTGAGCCTGTTGACCAGTCTGGTCAACCTGCCGGCATTTTCATGGTTGATTCAGACGATCGCCCCCACGCTGGTACTGGCGATTCCGGTCATCTTCGCACCGGAAATCCGCCGCGGTCTGGAGCGCCTGGGTCGGGCCGGCTCGACTACCGCTATCTTCTGGCAGCACAGCGAAAAAGACATTGCGATTATGCGGGAGACCATTCAGGCGGTCGTCAGCGCCTGCGCCCGCCTTTCGGCCCGCCAGCACGGCGCGCTGATCATCCTGCAGCGCGGGGATAGTTTACAGGAATACATTCGCACGGGGGTGCGCCTGAATGCCAAAGTAACCCCTGAACTGCTTTTGCAAATCTTTTACCCCAACACCCCCCTGCATGACGGAGCCGCCATCATCGTGCGGGATCAGGTTGCGGCGGCTGCCTGCGTCATGCCGCTTTCGGCCAGCGGTATTCTCAACCGTTCTCCCGAACGGCAAATGGGGCTGCGCCACCGGGCTGCGCTGGGCACTTCTGAGGCAACCGATGCCATTGCGGTGGTCGTTTCCGAAGAAACCGGCTCAATTTCGATTGCTCACGGCGGGCGTATGATTCGCCGTCTGGACAGCGAGCGGCTGGAAAACATCTTGATGGCTTTCTACCAGCCGGCCCCCAAAAGCACCAGCCTGCTCGACTGGTTCAAAAAGAACCGAAAACCACCGGTTTTCCGGGAGGATGGGGAACGATGATCGAGTTTTTGCGCCGCCTGGTGCGCCTTTTACCATCCCTGATCACAGCCTTCGTTCTGGCGCTGGCGGTTTGGATTTCAGCAGTCAGTTCGAGCGACCCGCTCGTCGAGCGCACCTATCCCAATCCCCTGCCGATCGAGATCATCGGGCAGGATCCCGGGCTGGTCATCACTTCCACCATCCCCAGTTCGGTAACGGTGGTGCTTGGCGCGCCGCAATCCATCTGGAATCAACTGACAACTGATACGGGCAGCGTGCGCGCCTTTCTTGACCTTTCTGGTCTCGAGGCAGGCAGTCATACGGTACCCGTTAAGGTACAAATTTCCGCCCGACCGGTTCGCAAAATCGCTCAATCTCCCCAGACCATCACGGTTACTCTGGAACGACTGGCCAGCAAAGAATTTCCAATTCGGGTCGTGACTCGCGGAAGCCCGGCCGTAGGATACACAGCCGACACCCCCACCCTCAGTCAGACCTCCGTGACAGTTAGCGGCCCGGAATCACAGGTTAACCGGGTTGCCGAAGTTCAGGCCATTCTGGATATTTCTCAGGCCACCGAAACCATCAGCCGAACCATCAATCTGGTTGCTGTGGATGTCAATGACAATCCCATCAACGGTTTGAGTTTGCTGCCCGATCGGGTAACTGTTCGGCAAAATATCTCGCAGCGTTTTGGCTACCGGAATGTGGTTGTCAAAGTTGTGGTGTTGGGACAGGTTGCCAGCGGTTACCGCCTGACCAATATTTCGGTCTTTCCGCCGGCAGTGACCGTCTTTTCAGCCGATCCGCAAATCGTCAGCGATTTACCCGGCTTCATTGAAACGGAGCCGCTGAACATCAATGGGCTGAAGGATGATCTGGATATTTCACTGAGTCTCAATCTGCCCGCCGGCGTATCCGTGGTGGGCGATCAAACCGAAGTGCTGGTACGGGTAGGAATCGCCGCCATTGAAAGCAGCCTGACCCTTCCCAACATACCGGTGGAAATTACCGGTTTGCAGCCCGGTTTGAGCGCGGTCATCTCCCCTGAAACGATCACGGTCATCATCTCCGGCCCGGTCGCCTTGCTCGACCGCCTGCGCGCCACCGATGTGCGCGCTGTGGTAGATCTGACCACCCTCTCGGAAGGCACCTACCAGATTGAACCGGAAGTGGAAATCCTGATTGCCGAGTTGAGGGCCGAATCGTTGCTGCCGGAAAGCGTGGAGGTCATCATCACACGGACAACCCGCTCAAGCAGTGGTACAATCACCCCTTGAGGTGAAACGATGCGCAAACCGATTGTTGCACTGGTTGGGCGTCCCAACGTAGGAAAAAGCACGCTCTTCAACCGCCTTGCCGGTGAACCACTGGCTATTGTGGATGATACTCCCGGCACTACCCGCGACCGGCTGATGGCTGAGTCAGAATGGAACGGGCGGTACTTTTTCGTTGTGGATACGGGTGGAATTGACCCAAGCACCGGCGGCAAAGAGGCCCTCTCGATTGGTTCAGCCGATTACATTCAACAAATCCGCCAGCAGGCTGAACTGGCTATTCGCGAAGCCGATGTGGTCTTGTTTCTGACCGATGCAACCAGCGGGGTTACCCCTGCCGATCAGGAAGTTGCCCAGATTTTGCGCCGCAACCAGAAAATGATCGAGGGCAAACCCCACCCCCCGGTGTTTTTGGTGGTCAACAAAGCCGATAATCAGACCTTTCGCAGCGGCGCAGCCGAATTCTACGAACTGGGCATCGGCCAGCCCTATCCCATTTCTGCCCTGCACGGCACCGGTACGGGCGATTTGCTGGATGATCTGGTTGCCTCTTTTCCGGCTGAAACAGAAGAGGAAGAGGATGACTCGGTCAAAATCGCGATTGTGGGTAAACCGAATGTGGGCAAATCCAGCCTGTTGAACCGGCTTGTGGGTGAGGAACGTTCTATCGTCAGCCCGATTGCCGGTACGACTCGCGATGCGGTGGACACGAAAATTATCTATGAAG
>DLXG01000006.1:0-128 GCA_003448875.1 Anaerolineaceae bacterium | reverse complement strand
GGACACGAAAATTATCTATGAAGGCATCGAAATCACATTGATTGATACTGCTGGTATCCGCCGGCGGGGTAAGATAGAACCGGGAGTTGAAAAGTACAGCGTCATTCGCTCGATGCGCGCCATCGAAC
>DLXG01000010.1 GCA_003448875.1 Anaerolineaceae bacterium | reverse complement strand
ATCGTCTGTACTGTCAGGAAGAACGTGATCCGCTGCGGGAGCGCTACATGTGGCGGGTTTGGCCGGCCGTGCAAGCCGAGTACTTGCAGCGAGCCGCCAGCCTGCTTACCGGTGAGCATGATTTTGCGGCGTTTGGTTCGCCTCTACGACCAGGAGGCAGTACCATACGACGGGTCTACCGGGCAGAATGGCAGCAATCCGCTTCGGATGAATGGATCTTTCGGATCACGGCTAACGCTTTTCTCTACCGAATGGTGCGCAGACTGGTGTTTTTGCAAGTCCGGGTTGGGCAGCAGCAACTTTCTCTGGAACAGTTTGAGGCTGCTCTCAAAATCCCACAGCCCCTGACACCCGGGCTGGCCAAACCCAATGGTCTGTTTTTGGAGTGGGTGCAGTACGAGGAGAATGATTTGAAATCTGAAGGGTTAATCAAAACCTTATCTGTCAGTGGAGAAGAGGACTGTGGATAAGACATACGTCATAAAAGGAAAACCTGAAACAAAGTGGGTACTGGTGGACGCCAGAGGGCAAAACCTTGGCCGTTTGGCAACCCAAATTGCCCGCTACCTGCTCGGCAAGCACAAACCCACCTTCACCCCCGGTGTAGCCATGGGTGATTATGTGGTCGTCATCAATGCGCAGCAACTGGATGTTGCCGACAAACGGTTGGATACAAAATTCTACTACAAGCATTCCAACTATCCCGGCGGATTGAAAGTTGTGGGTATGCGGGAACAACTAAACCGCCATCCTGACCGGGTCATTCGTGCTGCGGTGTGGGGTATGCTGCCGCACAACAAATTAGGCCGCAAGTTGATCAAGCGTTTGAAAATTTATGCTGGCAGCGAACATCCGCACGAAGCGCAAAAGCCAGAGCCTGTTGCATAAAGGAGTGGGCAAGATATGTCTGTTCAGTATTACGAAGGTGTAGGGCGACGCAAAGAAGCCACCGCGCGCGTGCGCATCATGAGCGGGACGGGAAAGTTCACCGTCAATCAGAAATCTCTTGAGGAATACTTTACCCGGATTGGTGATTTAGAAGCCATTCTCAAGCCTTTTCAGGCAACCCAGCAAGAACGCTCGACGTTTGATGTGACGGTTGTGGTAAAAGGCGGTGGTGTCACCGGTCAAACCGATGCTGTTCAATTGGGGCTGGCGCGTGCGCTGGCAAAAATGAACGCCGATTTCGTTCATGAACTGCGCAAGTACGGTTTGCTCACCCGCGACCCGCGCGTTAAGGAACGCAAGAAACCGGGTCTCAAACGCGCCCGCAAGGCACCGACCTACACCAAACGCTAAAAATCAAGCACCTTTTAAGCACCGTCCCAATAGGGAAGGTGGATTCATCCGCAGGGCAGATTCCTCTATTGTGTTTTACCGACAGGTAGAGGGCTGCTCTGCAATGTTTTCCAGCAAACTGTTGCCGGGAGAAAGGCATCCATGAACGCCTCACAAAATCAGAACGGGATTGTGATTTTAGGGTTGGGTCCGGGCGAGGAGCGCCATCTGACGCAAGAAGCCTGGCAGTGGCTGAACCAGATCGAGCGGGTCTATCTGCGAACCCGCCATCATCCCGTCGTGCAGAATTTGCCTGAAAGGCTGGAAATTTTTTCCTTTGATTACCTCTACGAAACCAAAGATACTTTCGAGGCGGTATATGAGGCGATTGTGGAGGAAATCATCCGGCTGGGCCGGCAGCCGCAGGGGGTAACCTATGCTGTGCCGGGCCACCCGTTTGTTGCCGAGGCTACTGCACCAGAAATTGTCCGCCGGGCTGCCCAGCAAGGTATCCCGGTCAGGATTATTGACGGTATGTCATTTTTGGAGCCGGTGTTCAGCGCATTACAATTCGATCCTTTTCCGCGCCTTGCCCTGCTGGATGCTCTTGAAATTGGAAGGCTGCATACCCCCGGCTACGCGCCGGATATGCCCGCCTTGATCACCCAAATCTATAATCAGATGACCGCCTCGGCGGTCAAACTGGCTTTGAACGCGGTCTATCCGGATGAATTTCGGGTCAGGCTGGTGCATGGGGCAGGAACGCGCCAGCAAATTGTGGAAGATTTGATGTTGTACGAAATTGACCGCAGTCCACATTTGGGTTTGATGACTACCTTGTTTGTTCCAGCACTGGCGCCGGATGCTTCGTTGGAGGCGTTTCAAGAGGTTGTGGCTCGTTTGCGCGCACCGGATGGATGCCCATGGGACCGCGAACAAACTCATTTGACCCTGCGTAAATACCTTCTGGAAGAGGCTTACGAAGCGATAGAGGCGCTGGACAATGAAGATGCAGACGCTCTGCGTGAAGAATTGGGTGATCTGTTGCTGCAAATCGTCCTCCACGCTCAAATTGCTTGGGAGGAAGGTGAATTTACGCTGGCGGAAGTCATTCAGGGAATTAACCGTAAAATTGTGCGCCGGCACCCCCATGTGTTTGGCGAAGTACAGGTCAGCGGCGTGGAAGGCGTGCTGCGTAACTGGCAAAAGTTGAAAGAAGAAGAGCGGGCGTTGAACGGACAAACCCAGCCCAAAAGCATTCTGGAGGGTGTGCCACAGAGTTTACCGGCCCTCTCTCAGGCGCAGGAAGTTCAAAGTCGGGCCGCCCGGGTTGGATTTGATTGGAGTGAAATTCAACCGGTGCTGGATAAAGTTTTTGAAGAGATCAACGAGGTGCAAACGGCAAAAGATGAGGTCGAGCGGGAGAAAGAACTGGGTGATTTGCTGTTTGCGGTGGTCAATCTGGCGCGCTGGTATAAGGTGGATGCCGAAAGTGCATTACGGGCAGCCAACCGCCGCTTTCGACAACGATTTGCACACATCGAGGAACGTGCCCGTCAGGCAGGCAGGGAACTGAACTCGATGAGCCTTGAAGAAATGGACCGCTGGTGGGACGAAGCCAAACGAAAGGGCTGATTACTTCTTGCGCAATTCTGGCGAATCGAACCACAACCCTGAGATCAGGTGAGGTTCTTCGCGGTTAAAGACGATACGCATGGTTACCAGATTGTCCTTTTCGTAAGTCAGGCGGTAGATAACAATCGAATATTTATCATCCTGCAACACCTGACTGATTTCATGGGACTGATAGGCGCCAAGTTTGTCGGTTAATGTGGTCAACAGCTTCTCAAAGGCAGCCTCATCCATACCCTTTTTCATGGTGGCATCAAAGTCCTTTGAAAAGGTCTGGTAATCTCGATTAATCAGGCCGGTGATCAAATTCTCTCCCATTGGAGTGGCGTATTCCAGCACAGCCTCCCGTTCGTCGCCTTCCAGTGTGCGAGTCTGACTTTGCGGAGCCAGCAGGCTGCAGGCCGAGAGAAGCACAGCAATCACAGATAACCAGACCACCGCGATGATTGAGGATTTATGGATTTTCATGTTTAGCCTCCTACAATGGTTCAAAGCGAGCAGTGAAATGGCGCAATAGCGGCGGAGCATACACAATGCGGTAGCCCCGGATTTGCTCACGTTTTCCGGCAAGGGAATTGAGAATTTCAACAATATAATCAAAATGACTGCGGGTGTAGGTGCGGCGCGGGATCGCCAGCCGCACCAGCTCTAATTTTGGGTAGATCATCTCGCCACTGTCCGGGTCGGGATAGGCAAACATGACCGATCCAATTTCAACCCCGCGAATACCGCCTTCCAGATAAAGAGCGGCTGCCAGTGCCTGACCGGGGTACTCGGCGTGGGGGATGTGTGGTAAAAATCGTCC
>DLXG01000233.1 GCA_003448875.1 Anaerolineaceae bacterium | reverse complement strand
TCATCCATTGTTCAACGCTCGACCAGGTGATGGAAGTCGCTGAGCGGTTATTTTCAGGGCGAACGGATGTGGTGGTGCTGGAAATTCCGGAACAATCCCTGCCGGTGATGGTAAAGTATGAAGTCGCCCCCAATGGCAAAACCTATCCCCATATCTATGGAGAAATACCTCTTGAAGCAGTTCGGCGGGTGTTAGCCATAAACTGGCGAAACCTCACATTAGAAGACACGACCAATCGAGCGAATTGAGATGGAGTGATGAGTCAGATCTGGATGGCTTTTGCGTGGTACCTGATTGTCTCAGTGGTGGGATATATTTCATTGCCACTGGCTTTTCGCTTTCTTAAATTCCTGCCTGACCGCGGCTTTACCTTGAGCCGTTCCTTGGGTTTATTGATTTGGGGTTACAGTTTCTGGCTGCTCACCTCGTTTGGGCTTTTGCAAAATCATGCTGGCGGTAGCCTGTTTGCTCTGCTAGTTTTGGCGGGTCTAAGCCTGTTTGTAATACGCGGAAAATGGGGGGAATTTAAAGACTGGCTAAGTGCGCAGAAGCGATTAATCTTTACTGCTGAAAGCCTGTTTTTTGTTGCGTATCTTCTGTGGGCTTTGGTGCGTTCTGCCAATCCGGAAATCATCTACACGGAAAAGCCAATGGAACTGGCATTCATCAATGCCATCCTGCGCTCCCCGGCTTTTCCGCCCTTTGACCCGTGGCTGGCAGGTTATGCCATCTCGTATTATTACTTCGGTTATATTATTGTCTCTATGCTCATCCACCTGAGCGGGGTGCCCAGCTCGATCGGTTTCAATTTGGGAATTGCGATGTGGTTCGCATTGACAGCTCTGGCTGCTTATGGAGTTTTATATAACTTGCTCAGTGGTATCTTATCAAGGGGTAATCGGACAGAGTCTGGGCGAAAAGCAGCTGGCTGGGCGCTAATGGCGCCATTGTTCATACTGATTGTCAGTAATCTTGCTGGTTTACTCGATGTATTGCATGCCCGTGGCATCTTCTGGCAGCGAAACCAGCAAGGGGTACTGGAGTCGGATTTCTGGCAATGGCTTGGCATTCAGGAATTTGATCAACCGCCGCCAGAGCCGCTTTCCTGGACTCCCAAACGAACTTACTGGTTATGGTGGCGTGGCTCCCGTGTTTTGCAGGATTTTAATCTGGTCAATCAACGTGAAGAAGTGATTGATGAATTTCCCTTCTTTTCATATTTACTGGCAGATATGCACCCGCATGTTCTGGGGATGCCGTTTGTGCTATTGGCTACAGGGCTGGCCTTAAACTTCTATTTTTCAATCAGAAAGCAACCATTACCTGAACCCTCGCTAAAGGTCTGGTTGAAGAATCCTCACACATGGCTGAGCGCGTTGGTTTTCGGGGGGTTGTCCTTTTTGAATACATGGGATTTTCCAATCTATCTGGCCTTATTTGCGGGAGGGTATGTCCTTCACCGCTACCTTCAAGATGGATGGGGGTGGCGGCGGGTTGGTGATTTTGTGTTTGTGGCTATGACGGTTGGAATTCTGGGCATATTCTTGTATCTGCCTTTTTATCTGGGGTTTTCTTCACAGGCGGGAGGGTTTTTGCCGAGCCTGATATTTCATACGCGCGGTGTGCATTTTTGGGTTATGTTTGCACCCCTGTTGTTGCCCATTCTGGTCTGGTTAATCAGCCAGTGGAGGATGTTGGAACGATCGGCTCTGCGCTGGGGTGCCTTGCTTGGCAGCGGGATTGTTGCGCTGGGGTGGGTCTTGATGGTGGCTGCCGGCAAAATCATTGAGCTGGCGGGTTTGTTGGGGCAGGCATGGATGGCATCTGCCGACAGTAATCTGGCACGCATGGGGCAGACCCTCAACAGTCTGAGCGGGTTGTTTTTCATCAAACAGGGCGGATCAGGTGCGGAATTGTTTGAAACCGCCTTTCTTCGGCGAATCACCAGTCCGGGCACATGGTTGACCTTGATGATCATTCTAATTCTGGTATTTGCTTTGATGATCACCCTGCGGCGACAAGACGAGCATTCGCTGTCATTGCAAAATGATCGGAAGATGGCATGGCCTGAAGAAGATCAAAATCGAGGTTTTGTTGGATTGTTGATTTTGCTTGGGGCTGCCCTGACTTTAGCGCCAGAGTTTTTCTACTTGCAGGATGATTTTGGCACGCGCATGAACACGATTTTCAAGTTTTATTTCCAAACCTGGATTTTGTGGGGAATTGCCGCGGCTTACGCCAGTGTCATCCTTTTGAATAAAATAAACGGGATATGGGGATGGCTGGTGAAAAGTGGCTGGGTAGTACTGCTGGCGTGCGCTTTAATTTATCCTACCGTGATGCTGCCTGCCAAGATGGGCTTGCTGCGAGGACAACCCATTCAACTTACGCTGGACGGGAAGGCGTATTTGCAACGGGATGATCCGGATGAATGGCAGGCATACCAGTTTTTATCCAGTATGCCCCTCGGTACGCTGGTAGAGGCGGTTGGGCCGCAGTATAACCCTCAATTTGCGCGGGTTGCCACCCACGCCGGACAGCCGGGATTGTTAGGATGGGAAGGACATGAAATCCAATGGCGAGGCAGTGCCAGAGAAATGGGATCCCGACGGGTGGACATTGAAACACTTTACCAGACCAGCGATTGGTCAAGAGCCAGTGAAATCATCCGGCAATATGGTATTCGATATATCTATATTGGTCAGG
>DLXG01000323.1:17313-17901 GCA_003448875.1 Anaerolineaceae bacterium | reverse complement strand
GAAGGTCTTGAAGCCCTTGAAAAAGCCATCTGTGAATCTCCCCTCGCCTCAAACGAGGGGAGATTTTATGATTCGTTTCGACGCAGAACCTGGGCTTTTTGGGTGGAATGATCGGCCCCTTCACGAGGAGTTTTATTCGCGGTGCTGTTCAGCGCGTCCAACCGGTTCAGGAGGAAATCCGACAGTCGTTCACCGATCCGGCGGGCATAGAAAGCCACGCTGGCGTGTCCGCAGGGGTACCACGCCAGACGGGGTTTTTGCCACGCCTGCCACAATTTGCGCACGTTTTTGGGGGTGATGATGGGATCATGCTCGCCGCCAATCAGCAAAATGGCTTCGCGCGGCAGGGCAGGTTTGAAATTGCCCGGCGCGAGCATGTACCACCATTTTTCGAGATCGGCCGGGTACACACCGGCTTCCTGCAATTCTTTGCGAATCAGGCGGAACGAGAAGCCGGCAAAGATGATGTTTGCCAGCGAAGCCCCTCCCAACAGGGAAACCAGCCCAAAGGGACGCTCATCTACCACGCCGGCCATCAACGACGTAAAAGCCCCCAGACTCAACCCGCCGATGGCGACCGGCTTTCAC
>DLXG01000323.1:0-17021 GCA_003448875.1 Anaerolineaceae bacterium | reverse complement strand
CCGGCCATCAACGACGAAAAACCCCCCAGACCCACCCCGCCGATGGCGACCGGCTTTTTCTGCACCTCTGAAACCCACGATACCATGGCGCGCAAGTCCATCACCCCCTGCCGGAAGGATTGCACCGTGCGCTGCACATCCGCGCTCAGGCCGTATTGGCCGCTCCAGCTGCCGCGCGGGGCGCGCTGCATGTGATAGGGCAGGGCAAGGTAGTAAATGTCCAGTCCGCTGCGGGCAGCGGTTTCGGCAAACCACTTCAGGGGGGCAAAGGTGTTCATCTGGTAGCCGTGCAGCAAAATCAATGCGGCGCTTGATTCACCCTCGCTTTGCAGGTCGGCCATGCCGTGCACGATGTTGTTTTCGGGGTGCGGGGATTGGAAGAAACTGGGAAAGCGAAAACGGGCGTGGGTTCTGCCGTCCAGCCAGCGATGCACCGACTCAAAGGTGACTTCGGGCGGAGTGGAGGGAATGGCGTAAAATTTAAACGGATCCTGCGGTCCGCTTTCGGCCTGCGACCAGACATCACTGTGAAACTGGGGGCTGGCGGCGATGAGCCTCAGCGAACCGAGGGTGATCTCGATGAAGTTGTCAATAAAATGAGCAAATGTGCGGTTCAAGAAAGTTGCCTGTTGGTAGTAAGATGGGTATCAGTATATCTTGTTTTGTAGATAATTGGGTTGAGAATCGAAACTTATTCGCAAAACTTTAAAAAACAATCCCGTAAATCGGCGTAAAAGTTGCAACATCAAGACTGGCTGATTCCATTGGTAATCAAAGAAGAAATCCCTATGAAGAAAAAATTGCTCATCAGGCTGATTGCGTTGCTCATCTGGCTGGGTCTGGTCATCGGTATTCAACCGGGTTTGGCTCAAAGCGGCGGGGATGAAACCAGCCGCCTGTTCCTGCCATTGATCAGCCGCATGGTCGAACCGGTCTGGCTGGGGCCTGAGAGCGCAGATGTGGTCACGATTGCCTATGACCGGCGGGTAGAGGACAGGATTTATCTTGGCACATGGGGGGCGGGGGTGTTTGTCAGTGAGGATGGCGGTCTCAGCTGGAAACGAAGAAGCTATGGGCTGGATAATCTATACATTCAACGGCTGGTGGTTGATCCGCAGCAGGCCGGGGTGGTGTATGCCGGCACGTACGGGAGTGGCATCTACAAAACCAGCGATGGGGGCTGGAACTGGTATCCCATCAATCAGGGGCTGATGAACGGGGCGATTGTCTACGGGCTGGCAGTAGATCCGCAGCAAACCAACCGGGTGTACGCTTCGGCACGGGTGGCAAACCGCGGTCAGCCGCCGTGGGGCGGGGTGGTTTACCGCAGTCAGGATGGCGGCTTGAGCTGGCAGACGGTTTTGCAGGATATTGGCGGAAGTGCGGAGCAGGATTGGGTATACTCGCTGGCGGTTGACCCGCAAACTCCGCAGCGGGTGCTGGCAGCCAGCCATGAACATGGGATTTACCGCAGTCTGGATTACGGCGGGCGTTGGGCGGCGGCCAACAACGGCATCACCGATCTTTCCGGGCGGGCGGTGGTTTTCGACCCGCGCGGCAGCACGGCTTACCTTGGGGTGTGGCACCGCACCGGTGAGTTTAAGACCCTGACTGGCGGGGACAGCTGGATCTTGCAGCAAAAGGGTCTGGAAGGTGCTAAGGTTTATGATCTGACCGTGAACCCGCTCAATCCCAATCAACTGCTGGCGGCAACCTTTATGATGAATTATTCAGAAACCGAACGCGGGGTGGCGCGCAGTGATAACGCAGGGCAGGTGTGGGTTAAATCCGGCTTGCAGCCGTATTTTATTTACACGGTGGCGGTTAACCCCTTCAACGGCAATGAAGTGCTGGCCGGTACGGTGGATTACGGTGTCTTTCGTTCAACCGATGGCGGTAAAAACTGGACGGCGAGCAATCGAGGCCTGATCAATGCGACAGTTACCGATTTGCTGGTTGATCCGCTTACCCCGCAGGTGTGGTATGCCGCTATGGGGGGACGCGGTGTGTGGCGTTCGATGGATGAGGGCAGCCGCTGGGAAGAATTAAACGACGGATTAGGCGAGGCTGCCGTTTATGCGCTTGCCCGCGATTCAGAAAATCCCCAGCGCATTCTGGCGTGGACATCCGCAGGCTGGCTGGCACTCCAGAGCGGCGAAAGCCGCTGGCAGGCTGTGGAAATGCAGGCATTGGGGCTAAAACGGCTGGTAGACCGCCCGCTAACCGTGTGGCGTGAGCCTCAGCCGCCCAAGCCGGGCTTTGAATTGCAGGTGGATGAAATCGAGTCGATTGAATTGGGTTCGTTGTGGCCAACCCTCGCCGAAAGCGCCTATCCACAAGAGCAATCTCTGCCGGGTTTGAAGATTTTCAGCGTGCTTCAAACTTCACAGGGAGTCTGGCTGGCAGGCACCAGCAATGGCATCTATCGGCATGACGAGGAAGGCGGCTGGCAGCCCTCCGGTTTGAGGGGGCAGGCTGTCATTGCGCTGGCTGTTGATCGGGTGCACCATGAGAAAATGGCTGCTGCTACCTCATCACAGGTCTGGTTGAGCCGGGATGGGGGCGATACGTGGCAGACCCACGCCGCTGAATTTTCACTCACAAATATTCAAGGGCTGTGGTTTGACGGGCAGGGCAATTTGCTGGTCAGCCTGAGCGGGCAGGGCCTGCTGCGGCTCGGCCTGCCTTGAAGCGGTCAAATCTATTGGCCAATCCGCTGAGTCTTTTCCGCCAGCCGCTCGTTGAAACGAGAGCGGTCAATCACGAATCGTTCGTGCTCGCCCTCGGCAATTTTTTCTACCTCGTCCCACGCCTCAACCTTGAAACGCAGTCGGCGGCCGTCCACCTCCATCAGTTCAGCATAAAAGCGTACCTGCATACCGACCGGTGTAGCGGCCAGATGGCGGATGTTGACGCACGTACCCACACTGCCCTGATTTTCCTTTAAGTACGGTAATAGTGCCTGATGAGCGGTGCGTTCCAGATAACCGACCAGACGGGGTGTGCTCAAAACAGGGGGAAATCCCTCTCCGGCTGAAAAACGGGCAGTATCGCTTTCCTGCACGGTGATGGTCAATTCGGCTTTCAGGCCGGGGACTATACTCATCTTGTGTTACTCCTTGATGGATTTTTACGATTTTACCCGTTTATTTTAGCGGATTTTTCATTCCCGTTGGATTTTTAGATCCTGATGATGTAATCACTTGAAAATCGCAACGGGTTTTTACAAAATCATAACACGGGCCAGCCTTGAAAGGTTTATAATAAATTCAGGTTATCAAAATCCGATTCAAAAAAGGAGAGGAAATATGCTCAGCCAACGTTTACTTGACGAAATGAACACGCAAATCAAGCTGGAGCTGTATTCCGGCTATCTGTATCTGGCTATGTCGGCCCATTTTGACGAAGCCAACTGGGGCGGTTTTGCCAAATGGTTGAAACTGCAAGCCAAAGAAGAACAGGAACACGCCCTCAAGTTCTACGAGTACATCCATGACCGCAACGGCAAGGTGACCCTGCAGGCGATTGATGCACCGCCCAGCCAGTTTGGCACGCCGGTGGAGATTTTCGAGGAAGTCCTGCGCCATGAGCAGTCGGTTACCGCGCGCATCAACCTGCTGTACAGCATCGCTGTGGAGGATAAAGACTACGCCAGTCAGGAATTCCTCAACTGGTTCGTCAAAGAACAGGTGGAGGAAGAGAAAAACGCCACGATGGTGCTGGACTGGCTGAAAACCGCCGGTGACTCGGTCAATGCCATGTTCCAGATCAATGCCATGCTCGGTGAGCGTGAGGACGAGGAAGAAGAGGATTAAGTTAAATCGAGGGGGGCAATATGGATGAGCCAAATTCAACAGCAGTTAACCCTCCAGCGCCAAGCCGCAAGAGTAATATCATCTGGATTGTCGTACTGGTGATTCTGGCGGTGATGGTATGTGCCTGTCTGGCGGTTATTCTGCTTCTGGCTGTGTTGGGGCCGACCGTGGGAAACGTATTTTCCAACATTATCCTGACGGTTGAGCCTGTGCCGTAACAGCGGTTCGAATATGGATTTACCATAGTTGCGGCGGGTTACTCCCGCCGTAACCGTTTAAGGCGTGTTGCAAAAGGCTTGTTACCGACCGTGATTTTTAGTAAAATATATGATAAATATCATCTAAATTGGAGGTAAATATGGCCGAGTATGCTCACCCGGAATTTTTAGTTGAAACCGAATGGGTTGCACAGCATCTCGATGACCCCAACGTACGGATTGTCGAATCCAACGAGGATGCTCTGTTGTATGATACCGGTCATATTCCCGGCGCGGTGCGGGTGGACTGGTTTACAACCCTACAGCACCCCGTCCGGCGTGACTTTCTGACGAAAGAGGAATTCGAAGCCCTGTGTTCCAGTCTGGGGATTTCCAACGATACCACGGTGGTGTTTTATGGTGATAAAAGCAACTGGTTCGCGGTATACGCCTTCTGGCTGTTTGAATATTACGGCCATGAAAAGCGCAAGGTGATGAACGGCGGGCGCGCCCGCTGGGTGGCCGAAAACCGCCCGCTGACCACCGAAGTGCCGTCCTACCCGCCCACCGTATACCACGCCAAAGAGCCGGATGCCAGTATCCGCGCCTTCCGCGATGATGTCATGCGCCACATTCAAGAGCGCCTGCCGCTGGTGGATGTGCGCTCGCCGAAGGAATTTAGCGGCGAGTTGCTGCACATGCCCGGTTATCCGCAGGAAGGCGCTCAGCGCGGCGGTCATATTCCCGGCGCGGTCAATATTCCCTGGGCGCAGGCGGTAGATGAGGATGGCCGTTTCAAGTCGCCGGAGGCATTGCGCGAACTGTACCAGAGCCGCGGCATCACACCGGATAAAGATATTATTGCCTACTGCCGCATCGGTGAGCGTTCCTCGCACACGTGGTTTGTGCTGAAATACCTGCTGGGCTATCCCAAAGTCCGTAACTATGATGGCTCATGGACGGAGTGGGGCAATCTGGTTGGTGCGCCGATTGAAAAAGGCGAGGGGAGTTCTGCATCGTGAGTCTGAATTTACCACCCCGTTTAGCCGAAATTGTCAGCGATTTTGCCGAATGCGAGGGGCGGGAAAAACTGGAATTGCTGCTGGATTATGCGCGCCGCTTCCCGCCCCTGCCGGCCGATTTTAATGCCGATGAGCAGGCAGAGGATGTGCCGGAGTGCATGACTCCGGTGCGGATGAGTGCAAAACTGGTCAACGGCCGGCTGAACTTTGTTTTTGATGTGCCAGCCGAATCGCCCACCGTGCGCGGCTACGCCATGATCATCATGGAAGGGTTGAATAACACAACGCCGGAGGAGGTTTTATCCATTCCGGCGGAGTTTTATCTGCAAATGGGCTTGCAGGATGTGCTGACCGCCCAGCGTTTGAACGGCATGGCGGCCATTCTGGCGCATGTCAAACGGCGGGCTGCCGAAGCGTTGGAAAAGGCTGATTAAATCACACCCAGCTTTTTACCGACTTTTGCAAAGGCTTCCAGTCCCTTATCGAGGTCATCCCGGCTGTGTGAGGCAGAAATCATCACCCGGATGCGGGCCTTGCCGCGCGGCACGGTCGGGAAACCGATCGCCATTGCAAACACATTTTCTTCAAACAGTTCGCGGCTGAATTGCTGTGCTAACGGTGCTTCACCCAGCATGATCGGCGTGATGGGAGTCACGCTTTGACCGGTATCGAAGCCCAGCCGCTTCATTTCGGCTTTGAAATAGCGGGCGTTGTCCCACAGGCGGTCTACCAGTTCGGTGGACTCTTCCAGCAAATCCACCGCGGCAATGGCGGCGGCTACGTCCGGCGGTGTGACGGCGGAAGAGAATAGGAAAGGCCGCCCGCGTTGGCGCAGCCATTCGACAATCAGCGGGTCACCGGCGACCACACCGCCCACCACGCCGAAGGCTTTGGAGAGCGTGCCGACTTCTACATCCACCTTGCCGTGCAGGTTGAAGTGATCCACAATGCCGCGCCCGCCTTTGCCCATCACACCTTCGCCGTGGGCATCATCTACCATCAGCATCACGCCGTATTTGCTGGTGACCTCGTAGACCTGGTCGAGCGGGGCGATATCGCCGTCCATGCTGAACACGCCGTCGGTAACCGCCAGAGCGCGCCGGTATTTGCCCTGATTTTCTAGGATGACCCGTTCCAGATCGGCCGGGTTGCAATGGTCATACCGCACAATCGGCGCGCCGGAAAGCCGGCAGCCGTCAATGATGCTGGCGTGGTTCAATTCGTCCGAGAAGATGATGTCTTCTTTGCCTACCAGAGCGGGGATGGTCGCCAGATTAGCCGTGAAACCGGATTGAAACGTGATGGCCGCCGGCACCTTCTTGAATGCCGCCAGCCTTCGTTCGAGTTCAAGATGAATTTCCATTGTCCCGGCAATGGTACGCACCGCTGCCGGCCCGACGCCGTAGCGGTCTAAAATCTGGCGGGCGGCTTCAATCAGGCGCGGGTGATTGGCCAGCCCCAGATAATTATTGGAACAGAAATTGAGCACCTTTTTACCGTCCACGATCAGCCACGCACCCTGCGGTGAGCCAATCGTGCGGATGCGGTTATACAACCCGCTTTCTTTTAGTCCTTCGATCTCTTGCTGGATCCAGGCTAAACGTTCGGTCATTGCCACCTCTTGAGAATTGGGAATGGGGAAAAACGGCGGTGTAACTTTATTTAATTATACCCCTTCTGTCTCATCCGCTCCAAGATACCCCAATCGCGCCAGTTCGGCAAGGATGGCTTTCCTGGCCGACGGCCGGATGACGACAGTGCCGGGTGCAATTTCTTCTAAAATGTGCCGGCCGAGCTGGCTTTTACGCAGCGCGGTTAAGACGGCCGGATTTTCCACCCTGAGCAGCATGACTTGCTGAATACTGACCTGAACGCCGTGCTGTTCCCAACGTTCAATTGCCTGCAAGAGGGTGGGGGGCAGCGGATCGGTCACAGCCTTGCGCAGCAAACTGATCAGATGGGCGCTGCGTAATCCTTGCTGGCGGGCGCGTTCCAGCGAGGCTGCGGTGATTTGATAGCGGTAGGTGTCTTTGTCGCCCGGCAGCCAGTGACAAAAACGAGCAATTTGATAACGAAGGCTGCGCGGGGCATGGCGCTCAACCTGTATGATACCCTCGCTGTTGACCCGAATATGTCCGCTTTCTTCGCTAAGCCCAGCCGGAGGACGGTTGTTGAGCAGGGCTTCTGCCCAACCTGAAAATCGAAAGGCCAGCGGCGGAGTGTGGCTGTCTCGGCCTGCCAGATCCAGAATGCCCAGCCAGTGCAGGGGTGAGGTGATCAGATAATTCAGCAAAGCCCCGTCCACTTCATCCCAGCAGGCAAACCCGCGCAGGTACTGGCCGTCGCTGCGCCGGCGGATAAACCACGAATCGTAATCACCGGCCGGGCGTTGAAAATCGGCTTGTTCCTGTTTTACGGCCATGATGAAGGCTTGCAGATCCCACCATGCTTCAGCCGGCAGGGATCTTAGTAAGTCCAACACCCGCCGGCGGGTTTGGAGGGGGTCGTTGCGCCACTCGCCTTCAAAGATGAGTTCTGGCAGTAAGCGCAGTTCGTTGAAGGTGGTTGAATTCAGCCAGCACTGTGCCAGATGGAGCAAGGCATCGGCTGGTTTGCTTTCCAAAAACTGGCGCACCTGCTCGGGGAGCGGATGGCCGTGTTCGTCCAGCAGGTCGGCGGCCTGCAGCAGGCTGAGCAGGTCGCGGACGGGAAGGCTCAGGTGTGGGGCGCAGGCGGATTCGTCCATGCCCACCCGCAGGGCAGCCAGCAGGGTACAGGCGTCATCCAGCACCCGCTCGCTGACGGGCATCTCCGCTGCGTAATCCTGAGGACGAGCGGCCTGCCCCAATACCGATGGCGGAGGTTCAACGGGCAGCGGTAATAGACTGACCAGATCATCCGGCACGTAAGCGTATTCCTGCGGTTCGGGCGGCAGGTTGAGGAAGGTTTTACCGATCAGGGCGCGGTACCACAACATCTCAGCCGGGGAGATGGGGTTCAGGTCGGGCCGTTCACGGTCACGGCGGGCGACTCCAAAGGTGCGAATTTCGCCGTACTTACGGCTGAACACCGCCCACGGCAGGCGGCCGTCGTGAGCCAACAGGTCCTGAAACGCGCGCCGGGCACTTTCTGGTAGAGTGGTAATGATTTCTTCCAGCAGCGCCCGGTCGAGCATGGCCTGAATCAGTTCGGGCAGTGCGCCGTGCACGTCGCGCGCCTTGATCTCCAACCCCCACAGCCCGGCGACCATTTTTAGGAAGCCGAGATCATGACCTTGCAGGGTGTGAAGCAGTCCGGGCATAAGTAGAAGTCAGGCGGGGCGAGGGATATTCATGCGTATAGCCGAAGGAACGGCCTGGACACGGATTTGACGGATGGTTGAATCCAGTCCGGCGTAGATTTCTCCGTCGGTGTGAATGTACAACGGATGATCGGAGGTCAATTCAAGCGTTTGAAACTGGCCATGGCAGGCATACGAGAGCCGCTGATGCGTGCCCTGCATCACAAACGGGATGGTGTAAAACATTTGCAGGCGGGAGATCTGCCGGATTCCAAGGTAGTCCAGTTTGCCGTCGCGCGGGCTGGCCTGCGGGGCGACCCAGAATGCGCCGCCTTCGCGCCGTCCGTTGCACAACACCAGCATCAACAGGCGGTCTTGCCAGCGCTTGCCATCCTGAACGGCTTGCAACCCCAGGGGCGTGTGATTGAAGAGAATGGTTTGCAGCGCTGAGAAGAAGTAAATCAGAAATCCGCGCACCCAGCGGATGCTGCGCGAGCGGATATTGACCACCGCATCAAAGCCGATTCCAAGCGTATTGGTCCAGTATTCGCTGTGGCCGCGGTCATCTTCGATGTGGGCGATGTCCACTTCGCCAATCGAGCCGTCCAATGCCAGTTGGAGCGCCTCCACCGGATCAACCGGGATGTTGAGGCTGCCGGCCAGGTCGTTGCCGGAGCCGACTGGAATAATGCCCATCACCGGTCTTTGTTCAGGCGGCAGGTGCATCAGGCCGTTGACTACCTCATGGACGGTGCCGTCGCCGCCCATGGCGATCAGCTTCTGGCAGCCCTGTTCAGCAATCTGGCGGGCCAGTTGGACAGCGTGACGCGGATAAGCCGTAAACACCCATTCGAGGTGAGCCGAAGAAGGGGCAATTTCCTGTAACCGGGCTGCCACGGCGGCGGCTTTGGTTTGATTGGCACGCGGGTTGCACAGAATTACAGTCTTGGAAGCCATGCGGATACCACTTTGAGTACAAAAAGGATACGGTTGATTATACCCAAATCACCCAACGATATTGTAAGGTCAAAAGCCATTCTTGGCGGTGGGAATGCGTTGTGAATGAGCGTACATTTGTTATAATTCTTTCAGACTTTCTCGTCTTCTGAGGCTGCACATGGCATTACGGGGCAATCTGCGCGATTTTTCCATTACCCAACTGCTTAATCTGATCAATCTGGCTAGAAAAACCGGCACTCTGGTGATCGAAGGTGCCAGCGAGGTTGCTCAGATTACCTTTCGGGAAGGAAAACTGGCCTATGCCCAAATTGGTAGCGAGGAAAATGATCTGGCAGCCATCTTGCAGCGCAGCCGCAAAATTACTCCCAATCAGGCGCGGGTCATTCGCGAGCGGACGCGCAAGATGAGCGATAAAGAAGTGGGCCTCTTGTTGATCAATGCCGGTTACCTGACTCAGAAGGATATTCTGGAAAGCCTGCAAAGTTATTGTGTGGATGTTGTCCGCCGCCTGTTTACATGGGTGGAGGGCTCTTTTAATTTCAATCCTGATCAATTAACCCCCGATGGCAAGATTCCGGTGCGCATTGATCTGGAGAACCTGATCATCGAGGGTTCCCGCCAGTTACGCGAATGGGAGCAGTTGCAGGAGGAAATCCCCAGCCTGGATATGGCGCTCAAATTCACCGAACGACCGGGTACCAACATCCGCAACCTGAACCTGAGCCTTGAGGAGTGGCGGGTGGTGCGCTATGTCAACCCAAAGAATACCATCCGGCAGATTGCACATGCCACCAAGATGAACGATTTGGAAATCCGCCGGGTTGTGTACGCGTTGCTGCAGGCCGGGCTGGTGGAAATTGTGCGCCCGGGCGGTGTGCCGGTGGGCGGAATGGTGCGTCCGTTTCAGACAACTAATAAGCAGGAGCAGGTTTCACTGCTTAACCGTTTGATCAACAAGATTCGTTCGATCTAATCCCTGTTTCCTAAGGAAGCACGATGCAGACAGTCAAAATTGTAGTTACCGGGCCATTCAACGCAGGTAAGACCGAATTTATCCAGTCCGTCAGCGAGATTGATGTGGTTTCAACGGAGCGGAAAATCACCTCGGCGGCTGAAAAGGTCAAGGAAAGCACGACCGTGGCGCTGGATTTTGGCCGTATTACGGTTGATGACGATCTGGTTTTGTATTTGTTTGGAACGCCCGGCCAGAAGCGCTTTGATTTTATGTGGGAAATTCTCTCGGAGGGGATGCTCGGTTTTGTGGTGATGGTGGACAGCACCCGCCCGGAGACTTTCCGCGAGGCGCGTACCATTCTGGAAACTTTCCGCGCGTATGCACCAACCCCCTACGTGGTGGCAGCCAACAAGCAGGATTGCAAGGATGCCTGGGATATTGAAGATATGCGGCTGGCCCTGCGCCTTGATCCAAAGGTAAAGTTGCTTTCCTGTGTTGCCAAGGATAAAGAAAATGTCAAAAAGGTGCTGCTGGAATTGCTCTACAGCATTCTGGAAGAGATGGGGGAGGGAAATTCGTGATTAACGGGGGGAGTTAAACCGGCGTGTCATCCATCACTACGGATCAGGGGATTCTCCATTACGAAGTATATGGCCGCGGTAAACCGGTCATTCTATTGCATGGCTGGCTGGGGTCGTGGGGATTGTGGCAGGAAACCATGACCTATCTGGGTCAGTATTACCGCACCTACGCGCTGGATTTTTGGGGTTTTGGCGAATCCGGTAAAAAACTGGATACCTACGAAGTCAGCGAATTTGTGGCGCTGGTGGATCAATTCATGGATAAACTGGGCATCATCAGCGCGCCGCTGGTCGGGCACAGCATGGGCGGTACGGTCAGTCTTTCGGTTGCGCTGCGTTATCCCCAGCGGGTTGAAAAGGTGGTGATTATCGGCTCGCCGGTGGTCGGTTCATCGCTGGCGCTGCCGCTCAAGTTAGCCGGCTGGCGGGTGGTGGCATTTTTGTTGTTCAGCCTGTTCCCGGTCTTCCGGGCGGCCATGCGGATAGCATCCCCAACCATCTGCCGCGACCCGCGCTTTCCGGATATGATGGATCGTGACCTCTCGCGCACCACCCTTGAATCCTTCCTGACCAGCATTGCATCGCTACGCCGCACCGACCTGCGCCCTGAAATTCACCGCATTCAGGTGCCGGTTATGGGTATGTTCGGTGACCGCGATAACATTGTCAACCCCAATCAATGGAAGGCGCTGCAAAACGGCTTACCCAACGCGCGCATCGAGCGCTACCCGAACGCCGGTCATTTTATCATGCTGGATGAACCGCGCTCTTTTATGCTTACTCTGAGAGATTTTCTGGATAGTAACCCTTCTGATACCCATCCATGAACTCATACCCGCCATTGAAGTACTCCCCTGCCCTGTCTGATCTCATCCTGGAAGGTTTGACCGAAGTTCTCGGTGAAGCGAGGATGGAAGATCTTGCCGCTTCTCTGGACGCTAGTCTGGCTCCGTTCGATTTGGAGAGTTTGAGGCAGGCTCTGGTCATGGCCTATGGCAATCACTCGGCCGCCGGTATGATGGTACGGGCTGGCAGGGCAGCATTTTCACGGCTGCTTCTCAGGTATGCGGCTGAATTGGGGTTTGAAGAGCAGACTTTTCGCCTGCTTGCCCCGCGCCGTAAAATGCTGACTGCCTTGCAGCGGCTGGCAAACTGGCTCGGTATTCAGGGCGCAGGTGAGTTTGAGGTGGGGGTGGAGGAAGGATACTGGCAGTGGTACGACCGGGCCGGGTTTGAAGGTGCGGGTATTCCCCGCCTCTGGCCGGCTTGCCCGTTTCTGCTTGGAATGCTGCAGGAATTAACTTACTGGGTGAGCAGCGGCCGGGTTTACCCCATCCGCGAAAAAGACCTTCCTCAGGGTTGCGTGCTGGAAATTACCCAGAAACCGCTGGATTGAGAGGAATGGATGCTGAAGATTATTTTGCAGTGTCCCCGCTATTTGGAACCTTTCAACGAGCGCGCCCGCGATTTACGAATTGTCAATAAACCGTTGTGGCTGCAGCAGCGGGATGTGCTGGCGCCCTATACAACCCGCGAACTGGAACTACCCCCCGAAGCCCGCCTGCCGCAAACGCATGAACCGTGCATTGTTTACCGCGATAATTTATTCTTTGACGAAGGTTTTATGCAGGCCTTCATGCAGGAAGCGCTGCGCCGGCCTTATCCCTCGCGGGCGGCGTTATCCATCCATGATCCCGCTTTTCGTGAACATTGTTTACCGCTTTCCACTTCCTACACCCCGGCTGGGGATATTTATCTGGCGGATTTGTGGTATTACCCGCGCGGGCCGGAACCAAGCGCCGAACCGCTGGTGGTGGACTTACAGGCTCGCGAAATCGGCTATTATCACGTCCCGACGTATATGGCCAGCGAGTCGGGCGATCTGGTCTATCAGGTGCCGCTGCGCAGCCTGATTGCGATTGATTCATGGGTGCATATTTTCATTGCGGATACGGTTTTTGGTCTGTTTGGGCGCGGGGCGCGGTTTGAGGACCGTCTCAACCGCGATCCGTTTTTCAAACTCGGGATTCTGGCGGCAGCCCTGTATGAAGGCAAACAGGTGCTGGAATGTTCCAAACTGGTGCGGGTGGGGCGCAACTGTTCCATTGATCCAACGGCGGTTATTCACGGCCCTACGACCATTGGCGATAACGTGACCGTCGGTGCCGGCGCGGTCATCGAAAACTGCATCATCGGCGATAATGTCAATGTTTCGCAGGGCTGCCAGTTGATGCTTTCAGTGGTGGGGGATGGCACGTTTCTGCCCTTCCGCGCCTCTCTGTTTATGACCACCATCATGGATAACAGCATGGTGGCACAAAATACCTGCCTGCAAATGTGCGTGGTCGGACGCAACACCTTTATTGGGGCCGGTTCCACCTTTACGGACTATAACCTGATTCCTTCGCCCATCCGGGCGCGGGATGCTTACGGTCAATTACAGCCATCCAACCGCCCGGTTTTAGGCGGGTGCGTGGGGCATAACTGCCGGATTGGAGCGGGGATGATCGTCTATCCGGCCCGGATGATTGAATCGGATGTGATTCTGTTCGCTTCCAAAGAACGGCGGGTGATTGACCGAGATATTCGCTATGAGGACAGCGACCATCACCGCTTGAAGGACGCTCACCTGCACCCGCGCCTGTACCCGCGCCCGGGTGAGGCAGGCGGCGAAAGCTGGTAAGGCAGGCTTTCATCCTTACAACTCCCTAACCAAACCGCCTTTGGGCGGGTATTTTTGTTGCCAGAAATGGCGGTTTTGCGTAAGATTAAGTGTTGAAATGCTTCTCCGCCGTCTGGTTCCCCGGCTGGGCGGAGGGGGTCATGTAAGATGTTCCGGGGGAAAGCCCATGCCTGATCTCTTGAGGGAGGCACCCATGAGTAAAGCCCGCCTGTTAATTGTGGAAGATGACGTAGATATTTCCAATATGCTGCGCATTTATTTTTCTTCGCAGGGGTATGATGTGGATATTGCCCCGCGCGGTTCGGATGCGCTGGAAAAGACTCGTCAGGTCATGCCGCATTTGCTGATTCTGGATATCATGCTGCCGGACATTGATGGTTACGAAGTATGCCGCGTGCTGCGCACTAACACCCGCACCAGCCACATTCCTGTGCTGTTTCTGACTCAAAAGGATGAGCGCAGCGACAAGCTCAAGGGTCTGGAGTTGGGAGCGGATGACTACATCACCAAACCCTTTGATATTGAAGAATTGAAATTACGCGTTCAAAATGCACTGGCGCGTTCGGAGCGGGAAAGCCTGACCGATCCGCAAACCGGCCTGCCATCCGGGCGGCTGATCGAAGATCAACTGCGAAAACTGATTCGGCAGAACGATTGGGCTTTTCTGGATATCCGCATCAATCATTTTGAACCGTTCAAGGATGTGTACGGTTTTATCGCCGGAAACGATGTGCTGCGTTTTACCGCCATGCTCCTGGGCGAGGTTGTGGATGAACTTGGCACACAAAATGATTTTATCGGTCATGTGGGAGGGGATAATTTTGTCGTTTCAACGACCGCGCAGGCCGGCGCGGCCATCAAGTCCCGCCTCAAAACCCGCTTCAAAGAAGAAGTCCTGTCTCACTATAACTTTCTAGACCGCCAGCAGGGTTTTGTGATGGCGCCGGGCAAAGACGGCCAGATGACCCCCACTCCCTTTATGACGCTGGCGGTTGGTCTGGTCTCTCCCCACACTCATCAATTTGCCGATATTCGTGAAATCACCGAAATTGCTGCCGAAGAACGCCGCCGCGATTCGATCTAATTTACTGTTGGGATACCCGCATGGTATTTGAAAACCCGCTCATTCTGGGGCTTGTACTGGCAGGTGGCGGTCTGCTTTTCTGGCTTGCCGCCGCCGGCCTGATTCGCTGGGTATCCCGTCCGCAACAGAGTTTGCCTGATCTCGAGTGGATCAATACAGCCGAAAATCCCAACGCCGAGCCAATTTTGATGGTGGAAGCCGGTGGAAGGCTGGCGTGGATTAACACCACCGCCCGCCAGTTATTTGGATTGAAGGAAGGCGAATCGGCCAATCTCGAACGGCTTGCCCGCAAGACCCGACCGCCCAACAGCCTGTTGAATTTGTGCCTTGCCGACAGCCAGACCCGCCTGATCATTGAGGGCAAGGCGGTTGAGGCCAGTTCTCAGCGTCTACCGTTTTCCCAGCCGGAATTGAGGTTGATTACATTCCGGGCTGCGGAAAGCGGCTCTGCCATGGGTTCATCCCAACCCGGTTTATTGCCAGTCCAGACTTTGCAGGTCTTTCTCGACCTGACCCAGGCGATGGCCGCCAGTCTGGATGTGGAACAAACCCTGTTTTCCATTCTCGACAATTTAGACCGACTGGTGCCGGCCGATTTGCGCGAAATTAATTTGTATGATGATGAAACCCAGACGTTTACCCCTTACCGTATGCTGGCGATGGCGGATGGTGAGCGGAAATTGCTGCTGGCCAGCGAACGATATCACCTTAATGAGGGCTTATCGGGAGTCATTGCTGCTTCGCGTCAGCCTTTACTGGTGGCGGATTTAGAGAAAGCAGCCGAATTGAGCACGGTGATTGACCGGCGGAAATATCCGGTGCGTTCATTTCTGGGGGTGCCGCTGGTGGTCGGCCAGCAGTTAATCGGCACTCTCGAACTGGCTTCCTTTGCGGCGGATGCCTTCCAGCCGCAAGACCGTGACCTGTTGGCTCTAATTTCCGGGCAGGTGGCGGTTGCCATTCACAATGCTTTGTTGTACCGTCAGGAACAACGCCGCACCGCCGAGTTGAACGGATTGGCTCAACTGGCGCAGGCATTCAGTTCGGTACGCGACACGCGCGGTTTGTTCGAGCGTCTGGTCAGCGCCATTCAGCCATTGCTGCCGGTGCAGGTGCTGGGATTTTTGCTCTACAACGAAGCCACCCGCACGCTTCAGGCGCAGGTTCCGTTTGCGGGCATCCCCGAACAGTTTTTGGAAATGTACCGCATCCCGGTGCCGGCGGGCAGTCCGCTGGAAACGGCCCTGCTGGCTCAGGATGTGCTGATCAGCGATAATGCTACCGAAGATGAGCGCTGGATCGAGCTGGGCTTGCAGCCTGCCGCCATTGCGGCCGGTTTGCGTGAAACGGTGATGATGCCCCTGACCGTCAGTGGACGTGTGCTGGGTTACCTGCAGGCGGCCAACCATGTGCAGGAAGTCAGCGCTTTTACGCAGGATGAACTGCACCTGCTGATGATTGTGGCCAATCAGGTCGCCCCGATTATTGACAATGCGGCTCTATTGCAGCAATCCCGTTTGCGCGCCCAACGGGCGGAGGGTTTGCGGCGGATTGCCAGTTTATCCAGTTCGGCGGCTACGCTGGATGAGATTCTTAAGTTTTCACTGCAAGAACTGGTGCGCCTGTTACAGGCTGACCTGGCTGCCGTGTTCTTGCTGGATCAGAACCGGGTTGTGTTGCAGTTACACCGCCCCTCCCAGTACGGTGAAGCGGCTGAGGTGCCGGAGAGACTGACGCGCCTTCTGGCGGAGGATGTCCAGTTTCCGTTTACCTCGGCTGGCAGCCAGCATATTATTCAACTGAACCAGTCGGTAGAGGAAAAACCAATCGTACCGTTCTACCAGCAGTTAATCCAATCATGGAAGATCGAATCACTGATTGTTGTGCCGCTGGTGGTACGGGATGAGGGCATTGGCGAAATCTGGATTGCCAGCCGCCAGCCTAACTTTTTCGACCCCGGCGATGTGCAATTGATGGCGACTGCTGCCGGACAGCTGGCAGGGGTGGTCGAACGCAGTTATCTGCTGATGCAGACAGATGAAACCCTGCGGCGGCGGGTGGAGCAGATGACCTCCCTGACCCGCATTACCCGCGAACTCAGTACCTCGCTGGATTTGAAGTATCTGCTGCAACTGGTATATGACGAAGCCCTGCGCACCACGCGCGCCGATTGCGGCACCATTCTATTTTTTGAACTCGGTCAACCGCCCGAAGCAACCCCACAAATTCGTTTTTGGGTGGGCGACCCGCCCGCTGCTGAACTTTCTTCGCTGGAATTGCAGGTGCTGGCCAGCGGGATGGGTTATGTGCTGCGCGATATGCAAAACCCTGACTTTCGCATGCCGCATGAAGGGGTGCAGTCGGTGCTGCTGGTGCCAATTTACTATCAAGACCGGCCCGGCGGTCTGATTTGCCTGCACAGTTCTGAAGCCGAGCACTTCGAT
>DLXG01000071.1 GCA_003448875.1 Anaerolineaceae bacterium | reverse complement strand
TTCTTCAAAGTTCGCAAACATATTGACCCTGGCCTATCTTTTATGAGTGGGTTGATTGATCGGGGGCCGGCATGAGATAACCCAATCCGGAGCGGGTAACGATGTGTTGAGGGTTATGCGGGTCGTCTTCCAGTTTCTGGCGCAAACGGGCAATGCTGACCCATAATATTTCTTTGTCCTCGCGGTAGGATTCGCCCCAAACGGCGGTGAGCAGTTCTTCAGCAGTCAGGATGCGCCCGGCATGTTGGGCAAACTGAATTAACAGGCGGTATTCGGTGGCCGAAAGATAAATTTGACGGTCATCTTTCCAGACTTCGGCGCGGGCAAAGTCAATGCGAAGGTTTTTGTGGGTAAAGTAACGGTTCTGAATACCGTGTTGGGGTGTTTTTGCCCGCCGCAGCACAGCCCTGACCCGGGCAACCAGCTCGGTGGCCGAGAACGGTTTGGTAACATAATCATCAGCACCGACATTCAGCCCCTTAACCCGGTCTTGCTCCTCACCGCGGGCAGTCAGCATGATGATGGGAACATCGGAAAATTGACGGATGCGCTCACAGGTGCTGAAACCATCCAGACGCGGCATGGCCACATCCAGAATAATTAAATCCGGCTGACGGGAGGTTACCAGTTCGATGGCTTCTTCTCCATCCCGCGCTGCTATAACCTCGTATCCCTCAGTTTCAAGGTTTACCCGAAGCAGATGCCGGTATAACTGTTCATCATCAACCACCAAAATGCGGGTGCCCATATTTCATCCTCCTCTGGTCGTTTGCCCTTTGCAGGGGGTGAGTGGTTTTCAATCAATTCTTTCGGGTAAGAAGATATGGAAGGTAGTGCCTTCCCCAACCTTGGATGTGAGCGTGATTTCGCCGTGATGTGCCTGAATGATTTGACGGCAGATAAATAAACCCAAACCTGAACCATGGATATTGGTTTGCTGGTCAGGAACTCGGAAAAAGCGGTCAAAAATGCGCTCCTGATACTTTTCAGGAATGCCCGGCCCTTCATCCCGGATATCTACTTTTACGCCGTTCTTTACCGATTTGATTGTAATATAGACCGTTGAGGCTGGTGCGTATTTTTCGGCGTTGGTGAGTAAATTTTCAAACACCTGAACCAGACGGCGAGGGTCGGCCTGAATGGGTTTGAGCGGTTGTTCGATATCCGTATGAATCACCAAGCCGGGATGATGTAAGGCAAGGCGAGTCAGCAGGTCGTTGACCAGTGATTCCAGACGAACTTGTTGAAAGTTCATCACAATTTGACCGGCCTGCAGTTTCGCCGAATCGAGCAGATTGGCAATCAGGTCTTGCAGGCGGTCGGTTTCGCTATCAATAATGGATAAAAACTCGCGCTGGGTTTTTTCATCCCAGTTCGCATCGGTTCTCAGCAGGGTTGTGGTGTAGCCTTTGATGAATCCAAGCGGAGTGCGTAATTCATGCGATACGGTAGAAATAAAATCTTCCTGAACTTGAAATACGCGGTATTGAAATTCGAGATGATCGCGGTCACGCTTCAGATATTCGTATTGAATCTGGCGGGAGAGCAGGCGGGCAATCATGTGGGCAAATTTGATTTGTTCTGCGGAATAGGGAGGGCTGCCAAACCGGATGAACACAAGCGCGCCATATACTTTGGAAGGGGTAGCCAGCGGCAGCGCAAGGGTGTAGGGCTGTTTCAGGCGGTTGAGTGGATTGGCTTCTTCCGGTTCCTGCAGCACAATTTGACCTGATTCGACCACTCGTGTGGCTATCATTTCTCCCCAGGCAACATCCGCTTCGGCGGATTTACCTCTGCCGGTGGCTTTGGCAAAGGCTGCTTCGAGCGTGAGATTCATCGGATCCAGCAGGTAAATCACCAGATTGTCAAAAATGAAGTAGGGGCGGATCATTTTGACGATCTGATTGGCCGATTCCCGCCACGATTTCATCTCCCAAAAGGTATGCACAATCTGGAAGAAGATGTCCGCATCGAGGTCTTTCATGGGATTTTCTTTATTAGTCATCCGGTCTAAGCCTCCTTGAAAGGCGCCAGTTTTCGCTTGAGAGCGAATGAAAAGCGGCTGCCTTTGCCCAGTTCTGAAAGGACTTGAATGGATGAGTCGTGAGCCTCGATAATCTTTTTCGCCAGAGAAAGTCCAAGCCCGGTGCCGCCGTATTTGCGGGTGGGGCTGTTATCCAATTGATGGAAGGGTTCGAAAAGTTCGCTCATCCGATTAGGGGGGATACCAATACCGGTATCACTTACCCGCACGGTTACATGCAATTCATCTGGAATCAGTTCAACGGTGATCTTACCGCCCGGTGGAGTGAATTTGATGGCATTATCCAGCAGCTGGTGAATCACCCAGCCAATTTTTTCCTGATCGCCGTAGACGATTGGCACTTCGGTTGGAGAGATGAGGCGGATTTCATGCTGATGGTCTCTGGCTTTGGAATGAATTTGAGTAATGATTTCGGTAGAAAGGGTGCGTAAATCAAGCGGCAACCACTGGATAGGCAATTGAGTGCGTTCCGCAGTGGCGAAGAGAATCAAATCCTCAATTAACCTTTCCAGGCGGTCGGTTGAGCGCTGCATGGTGCGCAGAGCGTTGATCTGCTCGGGATTAAGTTCGCCCAGATCGCCCGAAAGCAATAGATCCTGATAGCCGCGTACGTGAGTAAGGGGGGTACGCAGTTCGTGGGAAATGTTGGCAATAAAGTTGGCTTTGAGTTGTGAAAGTTCCGCCAGTTTTTCCAGCGCTTTTTCCAGTTCGGCGGTGCGTTCCCGAACGCGTTGTTCTAATTGACGGTTGGTTTCTTGCAGGGCGTTGCGTAGTTGTAACACATGCTCGGTGATGGCCTCTTCCAGTTGGGGACGGCTGATCATCCTCAGTTGAACCAGCAATTCTCCCAGAAGGGGAACATCCTCTTGAGTCTTGCGTAAAACGGCTTGATGCTGTAAGGCGGTTTGTAACTGCTCGGTGGTGATCAAGCCCCGTTCAACCAGATAGTCCCCCAGGCGGGGAACTAATATTTCGGGCGTAAGCACTGGTTTTCGAGGGGCATCCGTCTGGTTCATGGAGTTATTTTTCCCAAACCCATTCTCCGGCAACCATTGTTTTGAGAGGCTGTAATTCAAATAACCGTTCAGCGGGAGTGAAGAAGGGATCTTCTTCTAACACAATCAGGTCGGCAAAGTAGCCGGGCTGCAATTTTCCCAATTCGTTTTCGCGTCCAGCAGTGTAAGCCGGGTTGACGGTGTAAGCCTGTATGGCCTGTTCAAGCGATAAGCGTTCCTGCGGATACCAGCCTTCAGGTGAAGGGTATCCGGAGTGGCGTTGGCGGGTGACGGCAGCATGAATACCCCAGAACGGATTGGGTGATTCGACAGGCGCGTCCGAGCCAAAGGTCAGGCGGGTGCCAAGTGCCGCAAGACTCTGAAAGGCGTAGGCATAGCGGGCGCGTTTGCCCCAGTAACGATCGGCAATATCCATATCTGAGGTGGCGTGAATGGGCTGCATGGAGGCAATGATGCCGTGCCGAGCCAGAAGAGGTAAATGGTCGGGGTGTAAAACCTGCACGTGTTCGATCCGATGGCGCAGGTGAGGGCGTTTTTCCTGCTCTTCAACCTGACGTAGTTGAGCATAAGCCTTGAGTACTTCGTGATTGGCGCGGTCGCCGATGGCATGAATGGCAAGACTCAATCCGCTGGCTGCTGCCCGCTGACCAATTTCTACAATCTCTTCCGCGTCCAGAAAGAGAAGACCTGTATCGGAAGGGCTGCCCTCATAAGGCTGCAGCATGGCAGCCGTTTGCGGGCCGAGGGCACCATCGGCAAAGCATTTGACTGAACCAATCCGCAACCGTGGGCTGCCAAAACCGCTGCGCAGTCCAACTTCTACCGCCTCATCTAAATTTTCGAGTGGAATACTTTTAACCACTCGCAGTTTGAGGCTGCCGGCTTGCTCCAGTTCCTGCAAAGCCATAAAACATAAACGCTGGTCGAAATCATGGACACCGGTTAAGCCCATGCTCCACAAATGGGGTTGGGCGGCTTCAATCGCCTGGCGAACGTCGGGCAGGGTGGCCTTCGGAATGACTTTTTCAACCAACTGCATGGCCGATTCAAAGAGGATACCGGTGGGTTTGCCGTTTTGATCGCGTTGGATACGCCCATCGGGAGGGTCGGGAGTATGTTCATCAATGCCAGCGGCTTGAAGGGCAAGGCTGTTTGCCCACGAAGCATGGAGCGATTTGGCGGTGAGGTACACCGGATGGTATGGAGCAACTTCATCGAGCAGGCTGGCGTTACCGAACCCTTCCGGCCAAACATTTTGATTCCAGCCATGACCGCGAATCCAGGTCTGAGCAGGGGTATGGCGGGTTTTGTGTTGAACTCTTTCCAAACACTCAGCCCGCGTGGAGGTTTCGCAGTCTACATACTGCAAACCGAGCGCGTAGTGCTGGAGGTGAATGTGAGAGTCGGTTAAACCGGGTAAAACGGTCAACCCGCTCAGATCAATCCGCCGAGCGTTGCGCGGGAGAGCTGCTTCTACTTCCTCAATAGTTCCGGCAGCCACAATTTTGCCATCTGCAATGGCCAGTGCTTGAACAGTCGGCTGGGCCGGATTTAAAGTATAAAAGGTGGCATTATAGAGTAAAAACAACTTCAATCCCTCAAAAGTTGATCGAGCAAGGCGTTTAATTCTTCATTAGAGTAGTAGTGGATGATCACTTTTCCGCCCTTTTTACCATGCTGCAAGGTGACACGAGTGCCAAGATGCTGGCGCAATTTTTCTTCCAATGAGCGAATTTCCGGTAAAGGTTCAGCAGGGGCGGGGCGGGCTGGTCTTTCTCCGCTGTATTTGCGGGTCAGTTCTTCGGTTTGACGGACGCTTAAACCGCGCTCGATGATGATTTGCAGCACGGCGATTTGAGCCTGCGATGTGGGCAGCTGTAACAACGCCCGAGCATGACCTTCGCTGATCGTGCCATCTGCCAG
>DLXG01000228.1 GCA_003448875.1 Anaerolineaceae bacterium | reverse complement strand
ATTTGTAATTATCCAATATACGGGTCAAACATACTATAATCTTAACATGGTCTCCGCGAATTATCATGCCAGTGAAGAATCTTTGGTTGAAATCAATATTGAAGATATGTTGATTTCGTTTGGCATTCAGAATTGGCGCTGGGCTCGCCGGCTGGCCCGGCGGTTATTTGCCTATCCAGCGCGTAAGTTTGCCCGCCATGTATTGGATTTTGACCGCGGCGTGGATGCCGATGGCTTAACCGCCGGCTCGCTGCGAATGCTTCCCGATTACGTACAATCTCTGACCATTAACGGTCAGGAAAACCTGCCGCCACAAGGACCGGTATTGATTCTTTCCAATCATCCCGGCATGGCCGATACGCTGGCTCTCTTTGCGGCCTTACCGCGCCATGATCTGCGTGTTCTGGCAGCAGAACGGCCTTTCTTGCGCGCCCTGTCTGCCACTAGCCGCTATCTATTCTTTGTGCCAGAAGCCGAAGACCAACGCGGTCAGGTTGTCCGCCAAACCGCTGCTCATCTACGTGCTGGCGGAGCAGTATTGACCTTTCCCGCCGGCAAAATTGAACCTGATCCCCGAGTGCTGCCGGGCGCGCTGGAGTCATTGAAGGACTGGTCAATCAGTACCGGCCTTTTCGTGCGGTTGATTCCCGGCCTGCCGGTTTTGCCCGTCATGGTCAGCGGCGTGATTGCAGCCCCATCCCTGCGCCACCCGCTCACCCTCCTGCGCCGCAGGGAAGAGGATAAACGACGGTTGGCTGCCACCTTGCAGATTTTAATGCGGGAAATTTTCCCTCGCCTTTGGCCGGTAGATGTGCGAGTGGACATTTTTCCGCCAATTGACACTCATCCGCTGGCTGGATTCCGTCACCCGCAAGAGATCACAATGAAGATCATTGAACAAATCTACCCCCACTATGAAAAAACCATTCAGGTTCTCAAACAAATGCCACCTTCCGCATCTTTCAAAACTGCTACTGCCGTGGCAGTATCATCGGTAAGTGAAGATGGCTTGTAGAACTTCTTCGGGGGAATCTGCCAGCAGTTGAAACACCTGTTCGGCTTCATTTAAAGGAAAGACATGGCTGATCCAATTACCGGGTTTGACTTTTTCCAGTTGTTCAAAAACCACTTCAAAGCGGCGGTTCTTATCCCAGCGGCCGCTGAGAGCGGGCGCAATCGTGCTGACCTGACTGGAACTAAGGTTGATACGGTTGCGGTGAAAGGCGCTGCCCAGATCTAAGCCGACGCTTTTCCTGCCGTACCATGATCCAATCACAACACGGCTGTTGAAACCGCATACTTCAATGGCCTGATTCAGGGCTTGAGGATTACCGCTGAGTTCATATACCAGATCAGCGCCGGCTTGGGGTAATCCAGCCAGGCGAAGAGCCTCTCGCAATGTGCCAGCGTGAGGAAACTCGGCCGGGTTCAGCGCCATATCTGCGCCGAGACTCAGGGCAATCTGACGCCGTTGCGGGAACAAATCCAGGCATCCCAAAAACCCTAAGGGGAATTGTCCCAGCAGCGCACTGGTCAGCAGCCCGACTATCCCCAGTCCAAACACAATCACCGACTCACCCAGCAGCGGCCTGCCATCCTGTAGAAAATTAACCGCTGTTTCCATATTTGGGATAAAAACTGCATCCTCATCTCGCAAGGTATCTGGTAAGGGAATCAGATCATTGAGGGGAACGGTGAAATGACTGGCGTGGGGATGAAAAGCAAACACACGCTTGCCCTGCCATTCGGGTGAAATGTTCTTTCCGCATTCCACGATCTGCCCAACACAACAATACCCGTAACGGAAAGGGTATTTAAATTCCCCGCTGAGGGCTGGCAGGCTTTCGTCCAGCAGCAGATTATCTGGAAATAAACCTTTGTAAATCATTACCTCGGTGCCAGCGCTGATCCCACTGTATCGGGTCTGCACCAGTACCTCGCCTTCATCTGGCTGAGGGCATAGTTCCTCCACAACCTCAAGTTTTCGAACATCCCGATGAACCAAAACCTGCCGCTTCATTTGCGCTCCGCCCATTCCAAATCCCCAAATACCACCGCGTCTCTGCCGAACACACGGTATTGGACATTCGCAAGCGTAGGCAAACGATCGGATGCCCGTGAATGAGTGATGACGTTCAATCCGCCCAGCCAGCGCGGGACGATGGTGATCACCGCAACATCTGCCAGCCTTTCAATGAGGAATGAGGTAATCACCTTTGCTCCTCCTTCTACCATAACCGATTCAATTCCCCTCTGCCACAATTCCATGATTAACTTCTCCAGATCCAGCCCACGGTCTCCCCTTCGCGGCAATGGAATCAATTCTGCCCCATGTTTAAGTAAGTTTTGCTGCCGGATTTTGTCTGCGGTAAGCGCACACGCCACCCAAGCCCTGCAATCGGTACGGCGCAGCAACTGGCATTCAAGCGGAATCCGCAGCCGCGAGTCGAGTACAATCGGTTGCGGATTTTTACCGCTCACCAAACGTACCGTCAATTGCGGATCATCTGAAAGCACCGTGCCAATTCCCACCAGTATGGCGTCGTGATTGGCGCGCAACAGGTGAGTCAAACGCTGGCTTTGTGGCCCACTCAAACCAACCGGCATACCCCGCCGTAAGGTTAAACTACCATCCAGAGATTGGGCATAACTGAGGGTGACCAGCGGTTTACCCTCACTTGCTGCTCTGGTTTTGTGCCGGTTCAGCCAGTCAATGACTTGAAGTTCTTCCTCACTTATACTTTCCATTGCGGTTTGATTCGGAATGGACAAATTGAAGCACCTCAGCATCCAGCAAATGATTCATCCTTTTGATTTTGGTCAACAGGTAGGCCGCATTATCCGGATATATAGTGGGAACAAGCGGAATCCGCTCCACCACCCGAACACCATGGCTTTCCAGATCGGCAATTTTATCCGGGTTATTGGTTAAAAGCCGAACCGAACGGACACCCAAATCCTTCAAGATTGCGGCTGCCATACTGTATTCGCGTTGATCTTCCGGGTGTCCCAGGGCGATATTCGCATCCACAGTGTCCAGTCCCTGATCTTGTAAATTATAAGCACGCAGTTTCTCCAGCAGTCCAATTCCGCGCCCTTCCTGGCGGAGATACACAATGACTCCGCAATCTTCCAGCGCAATAAACTCGATGGCATGGTGAAGTTGTTCTCCACAATCACAGCGGCGTGAACCCAGCACATCCCCTGTAAAGCACTCGGAATGAATGCGTACTGGTACGTTTTCCTTATCGAAAACATCCCCTCGGATGAGCGCCAGGTGTTCTTTATCATCCCGATTATTCGTATACAGACACAATTGAAATTCCCCGGCGGCAGTTGGCACTCGAGCGCATACAATCTGATTCAAAATTAATGGTTCTTCCATAACAACACCTCAGCGATACTAGTGATTAACGACCCTCTATTCGTCTGCGACGGTAATCAATCCAAACACTGATCAGAAGGGCTAACTCAATGGCTTTGGTTGCAAATCCCAGCGTGGAACGCTCCCCAATAACAACCCATAAAAGAATGGTGATCAAGGTATAACCCATGTAAGCCCAGGCAATCCATTTCCTTTTCTGAATGAATAAGGGAATGGGTAAAAAATAGGCTGCCGCAAGCGAGAGGAAGCCCAGCCCGTTTAGAATAAATACCACATCCGGAAACAGTAAAGAGATATGAATGCCGGCTGTCGCTATCGTCAACAGGATGATCAATCCTGCCAGCCAATCAAGTCCACTGCGCATCTGGTTCATTTCAACCTCATTTTCTGAAAATCAGACTTCCCTCTGAAGTGATCGTTCGGTTCGGGTTACCGTCCAACCGCCCAATCCCAATCCCAGCAAGCCAATGGCGACATCTCTGGCACGCATCCACAGGCTCAATGCCAGACCAGAGGCAGCCGGCAGTCCAATTGTCTGCATGGCAAATACCTGACTGGCTTCCAGAACACCCAAACCAGCCGGTAATGGCGTTAGAAATGCAAGGCGCGAAAGCACAAAAGTAAAAATAACCTGGGTTATGGTCAATTCCAACCCCAGAAAACGAGTTATGAGGAAATATTCCAAAATCATCATCCCCCATGAGAACACCGATACTGCAACAGCCAGATACAGACTTTGCGGATGTTTTTGGAGAAATTCTGCAATCCGCTCTTCAGCCTCAACCAGTAAACGACCCGCTTTTTTGATCCAATCAACCTTTGAACCAAGCAAACCAGTACCTTGAGCCATTCCTTTGAATGGAAAGCAATTTATTCTCAAAGCAATCAGATGGGCAATCGGAATCAAACCCAGCAATAGCAGCGGCGTAGCGTTAGTATAATTCAACTCCGCGTTTTGAATACCCGAGTTCAAAATCAACAGCATTCCACCGCCGATAATCAAAAAATTGACTAAGAGTTCCAGCAATTTGTCCAGGTATACACTCGAAACGGCGCTGACGGACTGGACGGGATGGTTGCGCGTCAAGAATGCCACTTGGGCAGGTTCTCCGCCAAACTGCGGGCCGGGTGTGAAATAACTGATGCCGAAACTGGTTAAACGGTAACTCAAAATTTTATTCAGCGGCAGTTTTACCCCCATTGCAAGCAGGATCACCTGCCAGCGCACGGAGATCGAAAGCAATACCAGAGCATTGACCCCTACTAACAGCAAAAGTTGAGAAATGTGGAGTCTCCCAAGCAACCGGAATATATCCTCTACTGGCGTAGATTTTAGGGACCAACCCAACAAAGGAATCGCAGCCAGCCAAATTACCCAGAGCCACTTTACATTGGATAATTTTGATCTCATAATGTTTATTGTACCAATTAGACCAGGTTTGTAAAGTTATTGTATGATTAATGTAAAACAGGGCATCCTAGCGGAGATGCCCTGTTTTATGATTTTCAGTTCACTTTCTATCTACCCAACCCTTTTCAGGGCAATGGTAACTTCCTGTTCGTCAAAGCGGTCCTGGGTTGTGGGTAGATTTTCAGACGGCAGTGAATTGACCATCTCCACGCATAATGTTTCGGCTTGAATGTAATCGGCAAAATCCTTCACCGCTTCGGCCAGTAAAGGTGTGGCTGTGTAATAAAGGCGGATGCGGTCTGAAATTTCCAGATCAGCCTGCTTTCGCAAATCCTGAACCCGCCGCACGAACTCCCGAGCCAGACCTTCTTTGACCAGTTCAGGGGTCAAGTCGGTTATCAAAGCCGCCAGATAAGCCCCTTCACTCGCAACGGCAAAACCCTCGCGGGCTGTAGCGCGCACTTCCACCTCTTCCGGTAAGATCGTGAAAGTTTCTCCCTCAACCTGCACCGCCAGCGGCTGGCCAGCCAGCAATCTTTTCGCAGCAGTTTCAGCATCCATTTCCAATAATGCCTTGCGGATGGCAGGGAACTTACTGCCGTACTTTTGGCCTAACTGTTTGGGCAGCGGGTTGAGCGAGTAAGCCACCGCCTCAGAAGTCGTATCCAGCACTCGCACCTTCTTGACATTTAATTCATCTTCCAACAAATCTGCGTATGCTTCCACCACCCGCATTTCTTCCGCTGTACCGACCGAGAAAGCCGCTTCTGCCAGTGGTTGGCGTACTTTGCGGTTAGCTTTGTTGCGGGCTGCATGCCCCACAGATGCCAGTTTCATCACCAATGCCATTTCGCGGTTGAGCCGTTCGTCAATTACACGCGGGTCGAACTCGGGCCAGCGTGCCAGATGCACCGATTCGGGAGCGGATTGATCCACACTGCGTACCAGATTCTGATACAACTCCTCTGCCATGAAGGGCATGGTGGGGGCAAGCAGTTTTGCAATCGTCACCAGTGCTTCATAAAGCGTTGCGTAAGCTGCGCGTTTATCCTCATCCGATTCACTCTTCCAAAACCGCCGCCGTGAACGCCTTAAGTACCAGTTCGATAACTGATCCACGAAAGTTTCTATGGGCCGGGTAGCCCCCAGCACATCGTAAGTTTCCATTGCTTCGGTTACATCCCGCACCAGAGCATGCAGGCTGGAGCGCAGCCAGCGGTCGAGGTCACTGTATTGCGGCTCATGCGAAGCATCCGGCTGCCACCCATCCAGGTTGGCATAAGTAACAAAGAAAGAGTAGGTGTTCCACAAAGTCAGGGTGAAATTACGAACTACTTCCGAAACCAGTTCGGAGGAATAACGCCGTTCCTGTCCCGGCGGGCTGGCTGTATAAAGATACCAGCGCATTGCATCCGCGCCGTGTTTATTCAACACATCCCACGGATCGGCTACATTACCGCGCGATTTGGACATTTTTTCGCCTTTGCCATCCAGAATCAAACCCAGGCAAATGACATTCTTGAAACTGACCTGATCGTTCAGCAGCGTACTGATGGCGTGAAGTGAATAGAACCAGCCGCGGGTCTGGTCAACCGCCTCACAAATGTAATCAGCCGGGTACTGTCTGGCAAAAATTTCCTGATTTTCAAATGGGTAATGCCATTGAGCATAAGGCATTGAACCCGAGTCGAACCAAACATCAATCAGTTCGGGTACACGCCGCATTTTCCCGCCGCATTCCGAACACGAATAGGTGACCTCATCCACATGCGGGCGGTGCAGGTCCAAACCGGAAAGATCACGCCCGGTCTTTTGACTCAATTCAGCCACCGAGCCAATACAATCCTGATGTTTGCATTGCTCGCACTCCCACACCGGCAACGGAGTTCCCCAGTACCGCTCGCGGCCCAATGCCCAGTCAATATTATTCGCCAGCCAGTTTCCAAACCGCCCGGTCTTGATGTGAGCCGGATACCAGTTGATTTGTTCGTTCAATTCAACCATGCGTTCCTTAAACTGGCTGGTACGGATATACCACGTCGGACGGGCATAATACAGCAGAGGGGTATCACAACGCCAGCAGAAAGGATAGGTATGGGTATAGGTTCCAGAACGGAAGAGAAGCCCGCGCTGGCGTAAATCTTCCATGATCAAGGGGTCAGCATCTTTGACGAACATGCCTGCCCATGGACGCACTTCTGGAATGAAGGTGCCGTTTGGTGCAACCGTCATGATGATCGGCAGATCATACTCCAGCGCTGCGTTCATATCCTCCGCGCCAAAGGCGGGCGCCATGTGTACCAGCCCCGTGCCATCTTCGGTCGTGACAAAATCACCCAGCACCACATAATGAGCCGGTTTATCGGGAGGCACGAAAGTAAACAGGGGTTGATACCGCTTGCCTTTCAGGCTTTTGCCCTTCATGGTTTTTACAACGCGGTATGGCTGGCCGGCGAATACTTTTTCTAAAAGTGCTTCGGCAAGGATTAATTTCTCGCTGCCGCCTTCTTCTAATTCCCTTTCGATCACCACGTACGTTTCGTCGGGATGAGCCGCCACAGCCACATTTGCCGGTAAAGTCCACGGAGTTGTGGTCCAGACCAGCAGAGCGGTATCCGGTTCGTCCACCAGCGGTAGACGCACATAGACCGAGGGATCGGTTGCATCATCGTAACCCAACGCCACTTCATGGTCAGAGAGAGGCGTACCACAGCGTGAGCAGTAAGGCACAACCTTAAATCCCTGATACAACAGGCCTTTGTCCCAGAAATTCTTTAAAATCCACCAGACCGACTCGATATATTCATTGGTATAGGTAATGTACGCCGTGTCTAAATCCACCCAAAATGCGATTCGGTCGGTTAGTTTCTCCCATTCTTGAATGTAAGAAAAAGCCGACTCGCGGCAAAGGGCGTTAAAGCGTGCGATGCCAAAATCCTCAATTTGCTGCTTGTTCGTAAAACCGAGTTTCTTCTCCACCTCAATCTCAACCGGCAAGCCATGCGTATCCCAGCCGCCGCGCCGGATGACATGAAAACCCTGCATGGTTTTATAACGGGGGAATACATCCTTGAAGGCGCGCGCCAGCACATGATGCACGCCCGGCTTACCGTTAGCCGTTGGCGGGCCTTCATAGAAAACATATTCCGGGCATCCTTCCCGTTGTTCCATTGATTTTCGGAAAATCTGGTTCTTTTTCCAAAATCGCAGAACACCCTCTTCCATCAACACGATATTGAGCTTTGGAGAAACCGGTCGAAACATGTTCACTCCTTAAAGGACTTGAATTTAATAAATTAACCCTCTCCCCACACAGGGACGAGAGGGTTGTTCTCGCGGTACCACCCTGTTTCCTGCTGTTCAGCAGGCACTCAGCCGAATACGCCTTTCACAGGATATATTCGCGCCCCTTCTAACGGCTGGCGAAGCCGGCGCCCCTACTGACAGATTACCCTGCGTTCAGTTTGCAGCTCCGGAAGGATTTTCAGTTTGCCGCTTTGCGCCCGGCTCACACCCGCCCGGGCTCGCTGAGGCTGCGCACAAACCTACTCGTTTCCATCATCGCTTTTCACAAAGATGCCAAAATTATGCCACGAAATTGAATGAATGACAAGTGCAAGCGAACCTAAACATACTGCCATTCCACTTTTAATTAAACAGAAACCACCGCAAAGCGGCTTCTTAATTCCATTTTACCGTACCCAAAGATTTACTCAACTACACCATAAAACAGCGGCAATGGTTGAACCACTGTCGTGCTCCAGCTATGTGCTGCCAGCAGCCGTTCTTTCGCCTCCCTCAGTTTTGAATCATCATTGGCATGGATGGTAAACAGCAAATCCCCTTTGCGGACAAAATCCCCAACTTTGTGGTGAATAACAATGCCCACCGCATGGTCAATCAGATCGCCCTTTTTGACTCTGCCGGCCCCTAAATCTACCGAAGTTTCACCTACCTCACGCGCATTAATCGCCGACAGATATCCCTCCTGACTTGCATATACCTCCTCAATCAACTTCGCTTTGGGTAGTTTTTCGGGCTGGTCCACCATACTCACATCGCCGCCCTGCGCCTGCACCAACATGCGGAACTTTTGCCAGGCATGTCCTTCCCGCAACGCCTCTTCAGCCAGATCGCGGCCTTCACGTAAGTCTGTTGCTTTTCCTCCAATAACCAGCAAATGACTGGCAATTTCCATACAATGCTCATAAAAGTCTTCCGGGCCGTTGCCATGCAGGGTATCAATGGCTTCTTTTAATTCCAGGGCATTTCCAACCGCGTAACCCAAGGGCTGGTTCATATCCGATAAAATTGCCACCGCCTTTCGCCCTGAAAGGCGGGCAATGGCTACCATTAATTCAGCCAGTCGACGGGCATCCTCCAACGTTTCCATGAACGCCCCCACCCCCACTTTTACATCCAGCACAATTGCCTGTGCGCCGGCGGCAATTTTCTTACTCATAATAGAGGATGCAATTAGAGGGATTGAAGGGACAGTACCGGTAACATCCCTCAGGGCGTATAGTTTTCCATCCGCGGGAGCTAAATCACCGGTCTGGCCGGTCAACACTAACCCATAGGTTCGTAAATGGTGGATGAATTCTTCTTTGGTCAAATCGGTGCGAAAGCCGCGAATTGACTCAATTTTGTCCAATGTACCGCCGCTAAAACCAAGCCCTCGCCCGGACATCTTGCCCACCGGCAATCCACAGGCAGCCACCAATGGTTCCACCACCAGTGTGGTTTTATCTCCCACTCCCCCGGTAGAATGTTTATCCACCGCAATCGGGACCACTTCGGATAAATCCAGCACCTCGCCGGAATAGGCCATAGCCAGAGTCAGATCCGTGGTTTCCTGTTCGGTCATGCCATTCAGCATGACAGCCATAGCCCAGGCCGCCACCTGATAATCCGGGATTTCACCCCGCGTAAAGCCATTTACAAAAAATTCAATCTCTTCACGGGTTAAAACTTTTCGATCACGTTTTTTGATGATGATATCCACTGCTTTCATAAGGTTTCCTCCGTTAAAAGAAGCGAATTTTTGGTTTTTCCAATTGGCGGTCTTTCCAGGTGGATTTCCCGCTGAGGGTCAGGTAGAAAGAACGAACCGCAATCAGGCTGTTCAGCAGTACAGTCAGGGGATAGAACAGGGCAAGATATAGCGGAAACTTCAGCCGCGCATAAACCAGACCCCAAATGAACAAAGAGAGGGCCGTTGCCAAAATTGCTTTTTCAAGCGGGAAGTACTCAGGTCTCAAGCCGATTGAATGCAAGAGAAGAGCGATGAGCGGCTCCCAGAACACCACGAACAACCATGTAAAAACGAAACCATATATCAAAAGATTATACCGAAAAGCCGCAAAATAATTCTTGCTAAAACCCTCAATCACCTGTCTTAAGGAATGATACATGCGGCATTCCACCTGTGTGGTGCCATCCGCCAGCCACCAGCGAAAACCGTGCCGGACAATCCTGCGCCCCAGCGCCAGATCATCCACTGCATCGCTGCGTACTGCGGCATGACCACCAATCTCAATATAAGCCTTGCGGTCAAATAGCATGAATTGACCGATTGAAAAAGTCAGCCAGTCGAGTTGTACTTTGCGGGCAATCCCTAACGGCAGTACGGTATAAACTGCCCACAGGAAGAAGGGCTGAATCAGCCGCTCGCCCCAACTGACCACAATTTCTTTGGGCACCACACTCAGCAAGTCTAACCTCTCATGCAGCAAGGCATTCATTGCGTGGCTAACCGCGTGAGGTTGAAGACGGGTATCCGCATCCAGAAAGAGCAGGTATTCCCCCTTGCTGTGTTCGGCCAGCTGAGAACATGCCCAATGTTTTCCTAACCAGCCGGCAGGCAGAGGTTTACCTTCAATCAAACCAAGACGGTGATCCTTTCGACTGTATTCTTTTACAATTTCAGCCGTGCGGTCACTGGATTGATCATCCAGAACCCAAAATTCAATATTTGGATAATCTTGCTGTAAGACTGCTTCAAGGCAGGCGGCTATATTTTTTTCCTCGTTACGGGCTGGAATAAGGACCGAAACGAATGGCTTTTTCCCTGCCGGTGGGTATCGGTCTATCCGTCGAAACCAGAACAGATTAAGAACCGAAATGGTCAGGATAACGGCAAGATACCCCAGCAAACCATCTGCATGGGTGGAGATGAGGAACTGCCAGATCGTCACGTTTTCCTCAAAAAGAAAACAGGCACTTCATTTTTAGTTTTGAAAATGCCTGTTCTCACAAATGGTTCAAGAATGATGTTTTTTTAGAAAAATCGTGACTTTCCGGTTTGGTTCTTCACCGACACTTTCAGTAGTCACATCCGGGTGATCGCGCAATTCAAGGTGAATCACCCGCCGCTCGTTGGCAGGCATCGGTTCCAGCGTGATTTTCCTGCCAGTGTGAACCACCTGTTCGGCCGTTCGGCGGGCCAGCACCCGCAATTGACGTTCACGACGGGCACGGTATCCCTGCACATCAATAATAAGGGGTACCCATCGGCCGACTTCTTTGCTCAAGATCAAACTGGTGATATATTGCAAAGCATTTAATGTTTCCGAACGCCGCCCAATCAGGATGCTTAAGTCCTCACCCTGTACTTCTACCATCACAGTCGGTTGATCATTTTCATCCTGCGGCGGAAGCATGGTGGCCTTCAACCGGGCTTTCAAGTGCATTTTTTGCAATAATTCACCTGTGATCTGTTCGGCGGTTTTCAAAATGAATTTCTCGTCATTCTCCGCCTCCCCTTCGCCACTTTGGGATACGGTTGTCGCAGAGACAGAACTATTTTCAACCTGACGGGTTCGATTCCGGCTATTTTCAACCGCAGTTTCATTAACAGTTTCTTTTTCTTTTATGTACAGGCGAATGCGTGCCTGGCGGCTTCCTAATCCGAGGAATCCTCGGCTGCCAGCATCCAAAACCTCGACCTCCACCTCATCTTCCCGCAGGCCCAATTGATTTAATCCTTTGGCAACGGCTTCCTCCACAGTTGGAGCAATGATTTCAAGGGTGGTTTTCTCGTGACTCATAGACTCCTCAAATCTTCCCTTTCCATGTTTTTCTGGGGAACGACGGGTTATTTGGAGAAAGATTTCTTCCCGCTACTACCTGCTGCTACGGGTTGTTTCTTCAAAAATGGGAAAACATTTCCCCAGTTGACTTTGCCTAACATGGCGTATTGCAGGATACCAATCAGGTTCGAAGCGATAAAATACAGTGCTAAACCTGAGGCCAGTGTGTATGCCAGATACCCCATGAAGATCGGCATATACAGGTTCATCATATTGGACATGGCTGCTGCCTGATCTTTCGGGTTTGCCGAAGGGGTTGCAATTAACTTGCCCTGCACGTAGGTAGTAATGACCACAATCACTACCAGCACCGGAATACCGAAATTCAAACCCGGTATGAACAACCGTTCTGGCTGTCCCAGATCCATCCATAAGAAGCGTGAGTTAAGCGGGATCAGAGATTCAACCTGCAGCAAACCGGGATAAATATGGCGGATTAGACGCAGCAAATCGAGCGGAGTGCTGGCAAGCGCCGAGATGATTGCCTGATACAAACCAAAAATGATCGGTAATTGAATCAGGGTCGGCAGACAGGAAGCAAACGGGTTAATTCCCAATTCTTTGTAGAGGGCCATTTGTTCCTGAGCCAGTTTTTCGCGGTCGCCTTTGTACTTCTCTTGAATTTTGATCCACTTCTCGTTCTTTTGAAGTTCCTGCATCGCTTGCGCTCCCTTGATTTGTTTGACCATCAAGGGATGGGTAATCACCCGAATCAGCAGTGTGAACAGGATAATCGCAATCCCGAAATTCTGTCCAACGATGTTATAGATGAACAGCAGGGTATTGATAAACGGCGTAATGATTAAAGCGTCCCACATGTTTTTTTACCTCTCTCATTTAGGTGGAACAAACGTCCACAGGTCTTGCCCATCCAGCGAGACCATTTTCAAAAATTCCTTACCGCCGGCAATGCCCACTGCCAGACGGTCGCCGATCACTACCGGCCCGGTATATAACTTTCCCTCAAATGTGCGGCTCCACAAACGTTCACCTTCCAGGGTCATGGCAATCAGACTGCCGTCCTCGGTTGGGAAAACCACCCGGTTGTCCAGAACAGCCGCCTTACCCGTCACCGGCTGATCAACTTTCTGTGACCAGACCTCGCTTCCATCCTCGGCAGAGATGGCGTACACCGTACCCTGTAAATCTCCCATGTAAAGCCGCCCGTCTTTCAAGGCGGGTTGAGTCCACAGTCCGCTTTCGAATTTACGCTGCCAGCGGACAGAACCATCACTGGTATTGATGGCCATTAAGTTGCGCGCCAGGGTAGTGAGATAAAGCGTTCCTCTCTCGACATCCAGAGTTGGCGAGTAAATCACCGCCCCGCCCACATCTAACGACCAGATCTTTTGACCGGTGCGGATATTGATGGCATAGACATTGTGATCCATGGAAGCCTGATAAACGACTTCGCCATCGCTCACCGGCTGCGCCCACAAAGCACGTCCTGTTTCAAACTTCCACAGAAACGATCCATTGCTTGAGAGCGCATATAAGAAGTGATCCGCATTGGGTGCGAGGATAACATCGCCCACAACCAGCGGACTGGCAATCCAATCCGCCTGAGCCTGAGCGAAGATCCATTTTTCGACGCCATTGTTTGGATCGAGGCTATGCAGAACGTTTTCATAATCACCGACCAGTAGTTGACCGTC
>DLXG01000211.1:826-4412 GCA_003448875.1 Anaerolineaceae bacterium | reverse complement strand
CTGATGGATACGTTAGGGTGCGGCTTTGAGGCGCTTGCCTATCCGGCCTGTACCAAACTGCTTGGCCCGGTTGTGCCGGGTACGATTGTACCTAACGGTGCGCGGGTGCCGGGTACCCCGTTTGTGCTCGATCCGGTTACGGCTGCTTTCAACATTGGGGCAATGATCCGCTGGCTGGATTATAACGATACCTGGCTGGCCGCCGAATGGGGCCATCCTTCCGATAATCTGGGCGGAATTCTGGCAACAGCGGATTGGCTTTCGCGCACCGCCGTGGCGAACGGAAAAAAGCCGTTGACCATGCGGGATTTGCTAACAGCGATGATCAAGGCCCACGAGATTCAGGGTGTCATGGCGTTGGAAAACAGTTTCAACCGGGTCGGGTTGGATCATGTAATTCTGGTCAAGGTTGCCAGCACGGCGGTGGTTACGGCCATGCTGGGCGGCACGAAAGACGAAGTGATTAATGCGCTCTCTAATGCGTTCATTGATGGTCATCCCTTGCGTACCTATCGCCATGCTCCCAATACCGGCTCGCGCAAGTCGTGGGCGGCGGGGGATGCCACCAGCCGGGCGGTGCGTCTGGCGCTGATGGCGATTAAGGGAGAGATGGGCTATCCCTCGGCCTTGACGGCGAAGACGTGGGGATTTTACGATGTGCTGTTCCGCGGCCAGTCTTTTAAACTGCCACAGCCGTTCGGCTCGTATGTGATGGAAAATGTGCTCTTTAAGATTTCCTTCCCGGCTGAGTTTCATGCGCAGACGGCGGTGGAGGCGGCTTTTCAGCTGCACCCATTGGTGCATGAGCGGTTAGAGGAGATTGACAAGGTGGTTATCACCACCCATGAGTCGGCCATTCGCATTATTGACAAACGCGGCCCGCTCTACAACCCGGCTGACCGCGATCATTGCATCCAGTACATGACGGCGGTCGGGTTGATTTATGGTGAATTGACGGCGCGTCATTATGAAGATGAGGTGGCCGCCGATCCGCGCATTGATGCCTTGCGGGAGAAGATGGAAGTTGTTGAAAACCCCCAATTCAGCAAGGACTATCTTGACCCAACCAAACGCTCGATTGCCAATGCGGTGCAGGTGTTTTTCCGTGATGGCACTCAAACCGAACAGGTTGTGGTGGAGTACCCGATTGGTCACCGGCGGCGCAGGGCGGAAGGGGTGCCGTTGCTCATCGAGAAGTTCAAGACCAATCTGGCGCGGCGTTTCCCGCCCAAGCAGGCCAGCCAGATACTGGCGGTTTGTCAGGATGCGGAGCGGTTGCAGTCCATGCCGGTGCATGAATTTGTGGACTTGCTGGTTATTTAAGGTTTGGCTTGACCAAAGCAAGGTTGTTGAGTAAAATCTTTTTTGTAAGTCAAGGCGACGTGGCCAAGTGGTAAGGCAAGGGTCTGCAAAACCCTGATCACGGGTTCAAATCCCGTCGTCGCCTCTGCAAAATTGCACTTTATCACTGTTATTTTCTTCAAAACAGGGATTCCATCCCTGTCCCCCGCAAAGCGCCTGATGGATCCCGTGGGCGCTTTGTGTGTATCTGGATAAAGATTCAGTCCCGGGCGGTTACCGGGACTGAAGAAAGGAAATTATGAAAATCGAAAACCTTGCAACGGTTGCAATTGTAATAGCAGGTGCAGTAATTGGTCAAGTTTTTTTGGATCGTTTTCCAGTTCTTTCCCAGTCGCCGTTGATTGCTTTGGCGATTGGGGTTGGGGTTTCAGCCGTTTTAGGCGTTGTTCTGTCTTCTTTAGCCTACCCGGCTGACGCTGCTTGGGGACGTCAGGCCGGCGCGGCAGATTGTTTTGAGGCAACCCGGGACCGGGGGATGACCTGTCGAGGATCCGCCCCGACCACCCGTTGGGGCTGCGCGCTGATAGGCCGGTGGCTGCCCGCCGACCGGTGATCCTCGCCCGCGGAGAGGGTCGTTGTCCCCCCGGCTCCGGGCTACCTCGCATGAAAAGGTGCAAATCATGGTGACCTTACCCGTATTTTTACCGCTTTCGGAAGCCGCCCGCAAATCAAGGAAAAGGAGGCAAGGTGTACCGACCGAAATTATTATGGGCTCTGCTATGCGATAGATACGAAATTGATCCATCCACTCATAAGGTGATGATCTGGGGGCAATTTGACACCATCGTAGCCAGGTCGTTCCCTGTTTTAGCGCCTCATTCCTGGCTTTTGACTAAATGGGTTGTTGATCCACGTTCATGGGTCAATTTGCGATTTATCCTCAAGTTTCCAGACACGGCTGATGGAGACGGTCATGTTATAGCCACGAGTGCGTCCGATGGCGAATCTGGACTCTTTAGCGCCTTTTATCTTCATGCCCAATCGTTGGAAGGGCTTTTGTTCTCGCAACCAGGCGATTATACGGTTGAAATCTACGCGAACGATATCTTGGCGCATACGCTGACCTTTCCTGTAATACCTGAGGACTGATTTATGGTCACACTCCCCACATTTTTACCGCTTTCGGAAGCCGCCCGCAAGTCAAGGCAGGTTGACCTGCAAACGGGCATAGAGGCGAGTATGCAGGGCGCGGAAATCTTCGAGATGTTCTTTGGTCAGGGCAGGCCAGAAGAGAAAGAGGGAAAGGTCAACATTGTTGGGAATAGGAGCGAATTGTTCGGCGAGTTGACGGCGAAACGGCTCGGTCTCTTGGCTCTGCCACCAGAACCACAGAATGAAGCCAATCCCGTAGTCGCGTCCAAATTCCCACAGGGGATCATCGGGCGGAACGGGGAGATGGCTGAAGAAAAAGTCACGGTTCAGCAGCAGATTGCAGACGGTGGAAAAGGTTGGCGGCAGGCCGAGTTGGGCGGCGGCGGAGTAAGTATGAGCAATCAGGTCTGCGGGGTTGACGCTGCCGCGATCGGAGGTGTCGAAATACCTTGCACGGATGAGCCATTCGGCCAACTGCGGAGCGCGCTCTGCAAGCAGTTTCAGCCAGAGGTGGCCGGAGATGTAGAAGTAATGGGTCAGGTCAAGACGGGTGATGTCGCGTGAGGTGTCAGACATGGTGGAACTCCAAAGAGGATGGAATTGGGTATCGGTAAATTGGTTGTACGACTGGATGATCAGGACGCAGCCGATTAACAATCGCTGTGTGCGCTTGAACGGACAAGAAGGAAACTGTCTGGATTGCCCAGCCGCGTACCGGCGGGGCGATATGATCGTCTGGCTGGCGGATGGATTGAGGCGAGCGTTGGTATCGGAGAAAGATGGCTTTCGGGTAGAGTTGGAAAGGTTCGAGAGAGAAGAAGGTTTTGAACAAGTGAGGGAATATGCGCTTTCTCGCCCTGCGGGAGAGGCAACTTTGCTTTCGGATGGTAAGGTCGTCAACGAGGAAGATGTTGCGTTTTTGCAGCCGATCGATGTCCTGCTGGGGCAACGGATCAGGGTCGTGATGGAAGGTGGACGGCCGTACATTACCGATGGCCGCCACAGGATATGTGCGGCCTATCGGTTTGGCGTGCTGGATTTGCCAGTGTGGGTGGAGGTGTAGCATGGTGACCTTACCCGTATTTTTACCGCTTTCGGAAGCCGCCCGCAAGTACGGGCTGGAGGAAGCCCG
>DLXG01000211.1:0-503 GCA_003448875.1 Anaerolineaceae bacterium | reverse complement strand
AAGTACGGGCTGGAGGAAGCCCGCTTGCGCCAGTTGGTGGAGAAAGGTAAAATCAGGGCTGGAGTGATAGCGGGCGAAATGGTCGTGAGCGAGGATGAGGTGCGGAATCAAGCAGTCATTCGGAAAGAGGACTTACCCGAGTATAAGAAGCACGCGCATTTACACGGGATTCCCATTGGCTTTACAGAAGCATCCGATAAGTATGGAATTAATTTATCTTCCTTGCAACGATGGTTCAAGAAAGGAATTATTGCTGAAGTAAAGCGTGAAAGAACTATTGGCGGGGAAAAGATTTACCTTAATGAAGCAGATGTCGCTTATTGTGCTGAAATTTACCATTCTCGAGGCGGGAAAGGAAAATGGTTGTTTGATAAGAATGGTTTACCCTACAAACCCAAAACGGGCCCATTGGCCATGTAAAAGATGATGAAAGTCTTTATTTTTTTATTTAAACTTACCCAAGTTATTGACAAGTTGGGTAAGTCGTGCTATACTCCTCATAG
>DLXG01000035.1 GCA_003448875.1 Anaerolineaceae bacterium | reverse complement strand
TGCGCGAGGTGGAAGGTATTTCATATTCTTCCGACTCACGCTGTTCGTAGGTCACGATGACCTTGCGGCCTTCGATACGTACCCGACCGGTATGCTGGGCTGTTATGGAGGCTTCTCCCTGTACTGCAATTGGATCACTCAAGGACACTGTGCCTTCATCCTTTACCACAATGTCCCATCCTTCAGGAATCTCGTACTCATCACTGACCAGCTCACTGTGCTCGACTCGCACAACCCGCTGATCGCTGTACCGGTCGGACTGGATGATCTTTGCCACGCCGGAGATGCGGGTAATCACCGCTTCACCTTTGGGAGTCCGTCTGGCTTCGAACAATTCCTCCACGCGCGGCAGACCGGTTGTAATATCACCACCAGCCGCCACACCACCGGTATGGAAGGTGCGCAAGGTTAACTGAGTACCCGGCTCTCCGATGGACTGAGCGGCAACAATGCCTACCGCAGCCCCTAATTCAACCATCTTACCGCGGCCAAGATCCATCCCATAACACTTGGCACAGACACCATGAATCAATTCACAGGTGAGCGGTGAGCGGACTTTCACTTCATCAATTCCGGCTTGCAGCAGACGGCGGATTCGATCGTGGTCGAGCAGATCATCCCGCTCGGCAAGCACTTCACCCGTCAATGGATCAATTACCCGTTGGGCAACTGTGCGCCCATACAGGCGTGCACTCATGGGCTGGCCAGCCACATCGTCGGATTTGCGAATCCAGATACCTTCCTGAGTTCCGCAGTCGAGCTCATTAACGATCATGTCCTGAGCCACGTCCACCAGACGGCGGGTCAGGTAACCGGCATCAGCCGTGCGCAGAGCAGTATCCGCAAGACCTTTACGCGCGCCGTGCGTGGAGATGAAGTACTCCAACGCCGTTAAACCTTCGCGGAAGTTCGATTGAATCGGCAGGCGGATAATGCGGCCAGCCGGGTCAGCCATCAAACCGCGCATACCCGCCAGTTGGGAGATGGGGCCAAAGCCGCCTTTGGTTGCGCCCGAATTGGCCATAGTAGCCAGATTACCGGTGGGATTCATCGCGCGCCGAACAGCATCGGCCACTTCCTTGGTGGTTTGCTGCCAGATTTCAATCTCACGTTCGTTGCGTTCCTGTTCGGTCAACAACCCGCGCCGGTAAGAGCGTTGCACATTTTCAATTTTTTGCTGGGCACGCTCCAGAATTTCTTTTTTATCTTCCGGCATGGTAATATCATCCACCGAAATGGTGGCACCGGAACGCATGGCATACTCAAAACCGATGTCTTTGATCAGGTCTGCTACGTCTGTTGTAACCTCTTCGCCACAGAACTCGTACACATCCGCAATCAGGTCTTTTACACCACCTTTATCCAGTGTTTCATTCACAAAGCGGACCCTATCCGGAAGAATACGGTTGAACAAGGCTCTTCCGACCGTGGTTTCGATCAGCATCCGGCGGGGTTCCGCCAGGCGATTGTTTTGCTCGTCATACCATGTTTCCACCATCAGTTTGATGCGGGTGTGAACATCAACCTGCTCCAGCTGGTAGGCCAGTTCAACCTCATCCAGATCGGCAAAATAGCGGCCATTGCCGGGATGTTCTTTATCATCAATCATTGTCAGATAATAAACACCCAGCACCATATCTTTGGATGGGCTGATGATCGGCTCGCCATCGGCTGGCTTAAGCAGGTTGCGGGATGAGAGCATCAACTCACGCGCTTCACGCACGGCCTTTTCGGAAAGTGGGACATGCACCGCCATTTGATCGCCATCGAAGTCGGCGTTGAAGGCAGTCGTCACCAGCGGGTGTAGCTGAATGGCGCTTCCTTCAATCAAGATCGGTTCGAAGGCCTGGATGCCCAAGCGGTGAAGTGTTGGAGCACGGTTCAGTAAGACCGGACGGTCTTTGATAACCTCTTCAAGAACCTCCCACACTTCTGGGCGGTTGCGTTCAATAAAGCGGCGGGCGCCTTTCACATTGGCCGCATAACCATGAGCCACCAGCCGCGCAATGACAAATGGGCGGAACAGCTCCAAAGCCATTGTCTTTGGCAGGCCGCATTGATACAGTTTAAGGGTTGGGCCGACCACAATCACCGAGCGGCCGGAGTAGTCCACTCGTTTGCCGAGCAAATTACGGCGGAAGCGGCCTTTTTTACCCTTCAACATGTCGCTCAGCGATTTCAATTCCCGGCGGCCTCTTCGGGAAAGCGCCTTACCGCGCTGAGAATTATCAATCAGCGAATCCACTGCTTCCTGAAGCATACGCTTTTCGTTGCGCACAATCACATCTGGCGCGCCCAATTCAAGCAGTCTCTTCAAGCGGTTGTTGCGATTAATCACCCGCCGGTAAAGATCGTTCAAATCCGAGGTGGCAAACCGTCCACCATCCAGTTGAACCATCGGACGCAAGTCCGGGGGAATGACCGGCAATACGGTCAAAATCATCCACTCTGGGCGATTGCCCGAGCGGCGGAAAGCCTCAACAACTTTGAGGCGGGTGGTTGCTTTTTTACGTTTTTGTTTACTCTTAGAAGTGCGGACTTCGTGCCACAGTTCTTCAGAAAGTTTATCCAGATCCAGCCGCCGTAGGACATCATAGAAGGCCTCCGCCCCCATATCTGCTCGAAAGACCTGCCCCCAGCGCGATTTCAATTCGCGGTAACGGTTTTCAGTCAGAAAAGTGAATGGACGTAATTCCTGCAATTCGTCACGCAGGCGGGAATTAGCGTTCTGAGAAACGTTGGATTGGTCCTCCAGCTGATTGCGCAGGGCTTCCATCTCCATTTCAGCCTGCGCACGCACTTCTTCGATCTGCATCTTAATCTGCTCCAGATCGCGCTGGAATTGATCACGGAACTCATTTTCCAATTCATCCAGACGTTCTTTGACGACGCGTTGTACCCGGCCGATATGCTGTGCAGTGATTGTCTCACCAGCCGCTACGATTTCAGTATTGGTTGCTGAGAAAACAACCGCGTTGCGGGTAGCACTTCCAATCTTATCCTGCAACTGACGTTCAAGTGACTGGCCCTCTTGAATAACCGGTTCCAACCGCTGGGCAATCAATTCATCGCGGCGGGCTTCCATGTCCTGCCGGCGTTGATTCAATTCAGCAATTTTTCGGTCACGTGCCTGCTTAACTTCCAGAATCCGCGCATTGATCTCGGCTGCCTGCTCACGTTCAGAAACGCTGATTTCATCTTCCAGCCGTTTGAGCGCCTTATTCCGGGCATCTTCATCCACATAGGTCACAATGTATTGGGCGAAATATAATACCCGGTCAAGATTGCGGCGCGAAATATCCAGCAACAACCCCAGATATGAGGGCACACGACGGGTGTACCAGATGTGAGCCACCGGTGTTGCGAGTTCAATATGCCCCATTCGCTCGCGCCGAACGGAGGCACGCGTCACTTCCACACCGCATTTATCGCAAACAATCCCTTTATAACGGGGATTTTTGTATTTTCCACAATAGCATTGATAATCCCGGGTAGGGCCAAAAATGGCTTCGCAGAAAAGCCCATCTTTTTCAGGCCGCAATCGGCGATAGTTGATGGTTTCTGGTTTCAGTACTTCCCCATAAGACCAGCTGCGAATAGTATCTGGGGACGCAAGGCTGATGCGCAGTGCAACTAAGCTTTTCGTTTCCACGAACGTGCCTCCTCTTTTATTTCAAACCACACAATTTAAACAAATAGAAACGCACGAGAGATACCTTCCCTTGCGTTGAACTTATGAAATCACCCGATAGAACGCATGCATGCAAATAATAATTATAGCACAATTTGTCAATATTCAAGTGGGCTTCGTACTTCAATTTTCATTTTTTAAGATTTGTTGCACCCCCTTCTCGAATTTCCTCCTCGCTGATCACCATCGGTTGTTCAACCGGTAACTCTATATAAAAGGTGCTTCCTTTTCCTAATTGGCTGTCTACCCAGATTCGCCCATGATGTCGTTCAACGATGGATTTTACAATCGCCAGTCCCAAACCAGAACCGCGTTTCTCGTAGGCTTCTCGCCGACCGCTTCGATAGAATTTTTCAAACAAACGCGGTAAATCCAAGGGGGCGATCCCTATGCCGTTATCATGGACTTCAAATGTTAACCGTTCATTCCCTGCCCGTACGCGTACAACCACCTGCCCATCATTGCGTGTGTATTTTATAGCATTATCTACCAGATTAATCAAGGCTTGCTGTAACAGAGCCAGATCAGCCTTAATCATTACTCGTTTCCCATCTGCCGGCCCCTCATAGGTAAGTTGAATATTCTTCTGCGAAGCATGTGGTTGATACTGCCGGATAATTTTCTCTACTACAATCATTGGATCAACTTCTTCTATCTTGAGTGGTATTCCCGACTCAATCCGACTCAGATCCAATAAATTATTTACCAGATGGGTCATATCTTCGACAGTAGAAACAATCTTGTTGATATAAACATGCTGCTGCTCATTCAGTTCACCAATCATCGTGAGCATGGTGCTGTAACCGCGCAAAAGTGTTAAGGGTGTTCGTAAATCATGGCTGACCGTTGCCACAATCTCGGATTTGAGAGTATCCAATTCTTTGTAGTGAGTAATATCCCTCAATACACACACCTTGCCTAATTGATGATCATCTCCCATCACCGGAGCAACGCTGGCATAGAACACTTTACCGCTAGACAATGGTATCTCCCTCGAAGCAATCCGATCTTCGAGAGAGCCGCTGATGAGTTTAATCAGGTTTTCCGAATTAATCACATCCTGCAAAGGCCTCCCCGGTAACGCTGCCGAAATTAAACTGGGGATGTGCATGGCTGCCGGGTTGAGCAGCAGCAAGCGGTCCTTTTCATCAAATACCAGTACGGGCTCCGGAACGGAGGATAAAACAGCCTCCAACCGACGCCTGCCAATTTCAGCCGAAGCATACAGCCGCGAATTTGCCGCAGCAAGCGCAGCTTCACTGGCAAGCGTGTTTAGAAATCGGACCTCATCCTCTGTAAAGTTCTTTGGTTTATCATACGCCAGCCAAAGAGCCCCGTAGTAGGTGGTTTCAAAAAACAATCCAAAAGCAATCAAAGCAGCCGGATGTGGTTTACCATTAACCGCGCTGATTCGGCGAACTCGGCTGGTGTTGGGAATGGAAAGCAAGTGATGCGACCGCATCTGCTCGAATATCTGACCATCCAGATGTTGATACAATTCGGCCTGTCTGCCAGCGCCCCAACTCACCAATTTGTCCCCTTCAACATCCAATTGCACCTCTTGAATGAGAACGATGCGGGCAGAAACACACTCATCATCCAATGCCGCTTTAAGGATAGGCTGAATCGCTTCTGAAATTTCTAAATTCGCGGCAACCCCTTGACTGACCACCAGTAATTGATTCAATTCTTCCAATCTCTTTTTCAGGCTCAAACGCATTGTTTCAAAGGCTTTACCCAACCGACCAACTTCATCATTGCCTTTACCTTCAATTGCGTGATCCAGCTCGCCATGCGAAATGCGCACCGCCTGATCGGTCAGTTTGAGCAAACTGGAAGTAACAACGCGAACAATGCCAAACATCACTACCGACCCAGCACCGAAAAGAACTAGTAAAATGATCAGTGTTGGTATGGCGATATTCAGGGCAATTTGCTGGGCAACGCTGGCAGGCACCCGCGTAACAACCTGCCACGGGCGACCGGTTACCTGCTCTACCAGCACCAACAAGCGAGTACCCGTTGGAGAGGTGTCTTCGTAAAGCCCTTTACCGACTTCCAGTCTGCCAATGAATTGATCAGCAGCAGTCAATGGGGTGGCGGCGGAGGTTTGATAGAGGATGTTCCCCTGTTCATCCAGAATAAAACCCTCGCCGCCATTTTCCAACACCCCTTGCAAAGCACTCAACGCCGGCTGGGTGAACGGATTGGTTTCAAAATCCGTCCTGCCTAGAATAACACCTTGAACGGCCCCCAACTCATCCTTAATGGCAGCAATAAAAGAGACCTGTGCCGATTTTTCGCCGGGAGAGGGTGAGATTGGGTAAACCTGAACCACAACCCCTTTCAAAGCCAGCGCAATTCCCGCTTCTTCATCAGGTGCGAATTTCATATTCTCAGCATTGGTTGGGGGGTAAGCGGTTATCCATTGGCCGTCTTTTCCCAGAACCACCAATTGCCGAAAATAGGGAATCGCTCGAATATTTTCTATCAATAAAAGTTGGCTCTCAGCAGGTGGTTTTTGAATTAAATCAGTTTTCGCAAAGTCAATAATCAGGCTCTGACCAGCCTCCAAAAAATACGGCAAAGATTCAGAAGTAACGCGTGTCAATCCCTGCAAGCGCGACTCCATCATCTGTCGCGCTGCCCGGCCAGCCACCCACCAATCCGCCAGGATCAATATGACAAACAATAACAATGCAAGGGGTACTGTAAACAATATAAAGCGGCTTTGAAGGCTCACCTCAGCGGGTGATGGAATTAGATGAGTAGGCCTCTGCCAGAATCCCGGCAGAAGCAGACAGAGCAACTCAAAAAACAACCCTGCCACCCCCAGTTCAATCCCCCGCATCAGGTAATACTGCCAGTTTTGGGCAAGGGCAAAATCTAAACGTTCAGCCAGCGAGCCGGGAATTAGAAAAAATGAAATCAACAAGAATAATGGCAAGAAAATAATCCAAACGACTAGCGCAGCCGCCAACGGATGCCTTAGAAGCCTGTAAAAGGTAGTGCGATACTTCTGCGACAGGGCAATGCCGGTAATTAAACCCAAAAACCCCCATTCGGCGATCGAGAACAGGTCATGCGTCACAAAAAGACCGAGGAAAAAGCCTGTTGCCAATCCAATTATCAATGAGGGAAAAGCCCCGGTTATGCCGGCCGCCAGAAAAATCGGAAAGGCCGCAAAAACCAGAATTCCCGTCCGATTCATTTCCAATGGCAAATTAGGAACAGCACCGGATTGTAAACTCGGCACGCGAATTTCAACCAGTAAAACCGCCAACGGCACCATCGCCAGCGCTAATAGAAATTTACTCCACTTGAAATACTGCTGAAAATCAGAGGAACGCCGTACGCTGATGCCACCGAATAAGAGCAAAACCACCATCGCCAGCCATCCCACCCAGCCAGATGAGTGAAACGGCAGGTAAAAGAAAGGGTTTTGCAACAGTTCAAAATTGAATAAATTCATCTTAACCGCTAGTTAAGATTATAGCATTGCTGCTTAGATGATGTTTTCTTTTAACTGTTCGGGTCAGACCAATCCTGCTTCGCGGTTAAAACCATTCCAGGCCAATTTATACAAAAGATCCAATCTTTTTTCCGGTATATTCATCACCTTACTTAACCAGTGTTGTTCGGCTGCTTGTGATTTTTGAAAATACTGCTCAGTCAATACTGCTCGTTCTTTTGCAATCTTAGAACGGTATTCTAATTCCTGCCTCAGAAATTCATCTTCAATCTCATTCCGTTCAACCAGAAAAACCCGGCTTCTTTCCGAGTAATTTTTCAAAACTTCCCGGTGTAAAATTTCGTGCTTCCAGAATAAAGTGCTCTCGTCAAATTTACCTTGTGGGTGACCGATGATTTTCTCTGGCAAGCCGCTGTCAATCCACACCGGTTTGAAAATGCTCAAACAGGGAGCTGAAGTTGCCGTCACCCAATGTGTAGCCCCCTCGGCTGCAATCCGACTGACCAGCGAACCAACCGATTGGCTGCCCCTGACCGGCCCGAAACCGGCATGCATACACACTTCTGACCCGGTCAACCCCCGCTCAATCTGACGCTCTTCCTCACCGATTCCCGCATGAGAGCGAAGCACCGCAAACATGGTTTTTTCTGTGATTTTTCCCCGTTGAATTGTCAGCAAGTCGGTGCTGCATTTCTGGCGTCTTTTTGCATCGCTAAAACGGGTATAAATCGAATCCGAATAGCAGCGGGCAAAGTGAAAGTCCGTTTTGGATTGACACCAACCTTGCCGGATAGCAAATTCCACCAAACCCGGTGATGCCAGATCCCACTTATCACCGATCGTCAACGCGTTAGAAATTGAACGAATATCCCTTACCTTTTCGGCTGCCCAAAACTTACCGGCCGTTTCTAACACCCACGCTTCTTTGGGGTCTGCCAGAATAAAACTGTTATGATAATACATTCGATGGCGGAAACCGCAATTACCCCCCTGACCATATTCTTCCAGTAAATTCACAATACAATGCAACGCCTCTTCTGCGTTCCGGCTTCGTTCAAGCGCAAGGCGTATAAAATCCATCCCGATCAAGCCGTTCTCTTTTTGATAGGGCACTCTGGTAAAAACCGCTTCGTTTCCAATGACAAGCCCATGTTCATTGGCCCCCATCTCTGCTCCCCAGATCCAGAATGGTTTAGCCAGTAGCACGGCAAAGGTGTGGCTCACTTGCGGAATTTCAATGTAAGTACATTTGACCGTTGAACCCTGAGGATGATCGGCGGCAGGAAGGATGACAACCTCATGGGCTTCATTTGGCTCTCGGTCAGAATTTTTAGCAAACAAAACCGCACCATCGTCGGTTACATTGCCCAAAGCCACCATAGTATCGCACATGACTTAAATTCCTCCCTTCTTATCCCAAACGCAAAAATACCTCCACCTTGGTGTAGGAACCCGGCTCGCTCTGAATGCTTATAGTCCCCTGGTATATATCCAGAATTTTACTCACAATCTCAAGCCCTAAACCACTTCGTTGGGAGTAATACAATTTTCTGTCTTTGGGTATAAAACCGCTGATACCCGCCACCTGTTCAGGGGTCATTCCCTTGCCATGATCCAGAACTTGAAGCCGATATAAGCCATTCTCCCGCAAGGATTCACCAATCAGATAGATTGGACTACCGGCTGGTGAAAACTTAATCGCATTTTCAACTAATTCTTCCACTAACTTATGGAAGTAAGTATCTGAAATACAAACCAACGCCTGAGCGGCTTCGATATGAATATCTTCTTCTCGTTCGACACTTTCGGGAATCGCTGAAATTGCGGTTTTAATATCCCCCTCCGTGATTCGAAAGCGTGAGTGTCTTGCCTTGGTGATTTTCTCCGCATCCGAGAGGATTACTTCCATTTCTGCATAGAACAAATACTTTTGCAATGAATGCAGCAGCCGTTTGGCGGCGTTGTGAATATCCCGCACAATTTCGAGTGTTTGCAGGTTGACCGGATCAGCAGATAAGTTGTTTAGCAGATATTCAGAAAATCCAAGTATGACACTTAATGGGGTCAACAATTCGTGTGGAAGGGAAAGGCTGATACTGGTTCGTAATTCAATCAATTTTTGCTGTGCTTGAAGGCGAAGTTGCTCATGTTTCAGCAGACGGGTCTCGATGGCTTGTAACAATTCCAGTCGTGTAAATGGTTTGGTAATGTAATCATCTGCTCCTAAAGCCATTCCTTTCCTCAGATCCTCCCGCTGAGTTTTTGCGGTCAAAAAGATAAAGGGGATCGTTGAAGTAACGGGACTCTTACTGACCACTGTTAACACCCCATATCCATCCACTTTTGGCATCAAAATATCACACAAAACCAGATCAGGGAATTCCTGCCATATTTTGTGAATACCTTCCTCGCCATCCTTTGCCCCTACCGCTAAATAGCCCTCCTCGCTTAGCAAATCAATAATATTCTCACGAATATCCGTTTCATCTTCTATTACGAGTATTTTTTTCATGCAATATTTTTCTCCCCTGCCTGTTTACTTACCGGAATACGCACACTAAAAATAGTACCTCCCCCCGGTTTATCCTCAAATTGAATGTCGCCGCCCATTGCCTCAACAGATCGTTTCACAATCGTCAAACCGAGGCCTGTACCGGGTATTGAATTGACATTCTCTCCCCGATAAAATGGTTCAAAGAGATTTTCTCGGTCTTTTTCAGGTACCCCGATGCCCCGGTCATGTACTCTTATCCAGAAATGGTCGGGGTAGGTAGACAACTCCAACAATACTTCATTACCCGGGTTGGAATATTTGACTGCATTCGAAAGCAAATTTGAGACAATATTTCTCAATGAGCGTGCATCAGCCTTGACCCGATTTATGTCACCGGTGTGAACAAAAATCAGCGGATGCTGATTCTGGTCGGCTTGTTGAATGTCGTTAATGACTTCATGGCACAGTTGGATCAGATCAATTCCTTCACTTACTTCCAAACCAGCCCCACTTTCAACCCGATTCACTTCCAGCACTTCGCTCAACATCTGATTCAATCGCTGCGCGGCGGTTTTGATCCGGTTGATATGGTCATTTCTTTTCTCGGTGCTCCATCGTTCACCGTAAGTTTCCAGCAGTTCAACCGAAGAAAGAATAGTGCTGATGGGGGTTTTGAATTCGTGGGTTGTCATGGTCAGGAACCGGTACCGCAATGAGTTAAGTTCCTGTTCGGCTTTCAGCGCTCGCTGGAGTTCTTCCTCCGTCTCCCTTTGGCGGGTAATGTCTCGCGAAACCGCCATAACAAATTCAACTTCATTTTGAGGTGAAAAAATTGGCACCAACCAGGTACCCAACCAGATTCTTTTCTTCGAGATATAGGCCACATTTTCGGTATATACGGCTTGTTGTGTCTGCAAGACTTGCTGGATAGAACTTTCGGGAATCAGTTTCAAAATATGTCCATAAGATGGCAGCCTGGTTTGTAGATCACTCCATCCCAGAGCCTGCCGGGCATAACTATTCATATACTCCACAGTTTTTTCACTTGATATTAACAAAATCAGGTCTCGCGATGCTTCTGCAAGACTCCTGTAAAGATTTTCGCTCTGCCGAATGGCCTCCTCATAGTTTCTCTGACGGGTTACATCAATAAAATATCCGATCCCTTCAACAGGGTGTCCGTCAGCATCGCGTAAAACTTTAATTTCTTCATGTAGAAAATGATATTCTTCATCCGCGCAAAGGAAACGATATTCCATCTCCAGATATTCCAGCAATTGCATCTTATGCAAATGTTCCAATACCATGGGACGGTCATCGGGATGGACTTTCGATTTCCAAAAATTTGTATCTTCAATGAATTGATCCGGTGAGTAACCGGTCACGATAGTCACGTTTTCGCTGATGTATCGAACCTGGAAAGGCGGATAGGGGGTTGTTGAATAAATTACCGCAGGGCTGACGGCTAATAGCCGATTCAATATATGTCTTGTATCACGCAGTTCTTGTTCTACCTGATGGTTTTCACTCATCCTCAACAACCCCGCACAATTCAAAAACCCTGCTTAAGACTTCCTCAACACTCAAGCCGTCGGTATTCAGAATGACCGCATCCTCTGCCGGTTTTAAAGGGGCAATATCGCGGGAACTATCAATCCGGTCAC
>DLXG01000278.1 GCA_003448875.1 Anaerolineaceae bacterium | reverse complement strand
AAGTTTAAGGGTGTTCACTTGAACCGTCACCTCCTGAAAATAGAATGATTTTGAGGGCTACATTTTCGGATAAAACCCCCCATTTGTCAATCCTTTGGGGTAAATTCGTGGTAGGATTGTGCGGTATGGAAAACAGCGTCATGGAAAAAGCCGCCGAGCGGGGAGTTCCTTCGCAGGTCTGGCGAGCGGGACAGGAACGCCGCTTAAAAATGATCCGCGAGGCGGCTGAGGAACGATTGACAGGCCGGGTTCTGGTGGATGGCTGCGGGGTGGGCATGTATCTGGCCCGGCTGGCGGAAAGCGCCGCTCAGGCGGTTGGGCTGGATATTGAGCATCAACGTACGGTTGAGGCGCATCAACGGGCCGAACAGGTCGTGTGCGCGGCGGGAGAGGATTTACCGCTGCCTTCGAATTACTTTGATCTGGTGCTCAGCCACGAGGTCATTGAGCATGTGCAGGATGATCGGCAGGCCGTTTGCGAGATGGTGCGGGTGCTGAAGCCGGGCGGAAGGCTGGTGCTGTTCTGCCCAAACCGCGGCTACCCTTTTGAAACCCACGGTATTTACTTGAGGGGAAAGTACCGCTTTGGCAATATCCCTCTGGTCAACTACCTGCCGCGCCGCTGGCGCAATCGGCTGGCGCCGCATGTGCGGATTTATGATCAGCGAGATTTAGAGGTTTTGTTTAGCGGCTTACCGGTTCAATTCATTCGGCGGACGGTGATTTTTGGCGCATACGATAATCTGATCCAGCGGTTTGGTGCGGCGGGCAGGCTGCTGCGCTCTCTTCTGCAAACAATGGAAAAAACACCGCTGCGAATTTTCGGATTGTCGCATTTCTGGGTGGTAGAGAAAACAACGGAAAAGAAGTGAGTTTTAGTTCAGGCGAAAATCGTAAATCTGATCTTCGACCGGGTATTGACGTCCGCATTGCGGACAGATGATCAGGGGAGGGGTATCCTCTAGCGGTGTTTGACAGGCAGGACACGCAAAGAAGCCCGCGGGATTTTCGGTAGAGCCCGGCTTTTTGACACGGCAGCCGACAAAAACACTGGGACTGAGCTGCCACCAGTTGCCGGTCAATTGCGCCAGACTGTCCATGCCGACCAAAAGCGGCAGGGGGATGAGCCGTTTCAACAGGTCAAAGCGAAAGTGGGAAACGGTGAGGGTGCGCTCAATGGCAAAACCGCACTGGCGCAACCAAGAACGTACTGTGGCAGGGTGAAAATCAAAGTTCAGCGGGGCAAATTCAATCGGTTCAGGCGCAAAGGGACTCCAGGTTTGTTTTTTCAGCCAGAAGCGCAGAATGGCTTTGAGATTTTGTTTGTTGGCAAACTCAAGGATAAAGACGGCCTCGTTCTGCAAAATCCGCTGCACGTTTTGCAGGGCAAGGCGCGGCTCAGCCATGTGATGGAGGGTGCGAATCATGGTTGCGCCGTCGAATAGGGAGGGCACAAAGGGCAGGTGATAGATATCGGCGGCCACATAGCGGTATCGCGGGCTGTCGCCCAGCCGGGCGCGAGCCTGTTCCAGTTGACTGCGGGAATAATCCAGCAGCACGACCTGTTCAAAACCGGCATAACGGGGGGTGTTGCGTCCTGCGCCGGCACCCAGTTCCAGCATCAAACGGCCGCTGGCGGGCAGCAGGCGGCGCAAGGCAACGGCCTCAACAGCGTCTTCGTAGGCGCGTCCCCCCTGTTCCCAGAAGCGCTGTTGATAATCGGAGCCTTCGTAATTGCAAATGGGCGGTTGTGAAGTCATCTTGCTTAAGCAATGCGCCGGGCAGGTTTGCCGGCGGCGCCCAGAGTGACCACCTTACTGCTGCTTCCTCTCGGACCTGACAGGGTTCGGCGGATTCTGCCGCGCCGGTCCCACCCGGACGCGCGCTTATCATACCGCAGGTGCGGTAGTCTGTCAATTACAAAAATGTTTGAGAAGTTCAGGACGGAAAAATCGTTCACAGTTAGTCGGTCCTGATGGCTTTCTTGCCAAATCCAAGAATGGCAGCAGGGTCCTCCGCTCTATCCCCGGAATTACGGGAAAAGTCATTCTTGGGTCATGCTGATTTGTTCTGTATCGGCAAAGACGGGGGCAAGTAAATTATCAACCGGTACATAATCGTCTGTGAGAATCATGCCGGGATTGTCTTCGGCAAGAATTTGTTGCATATCTTTTTCTGAAATAAAACCCATTTGAATATCATATCGGCCGTTTCCGCCATCGTAGGTTTTTAGTTTTTCCCAATCAATCGGCTGGTGGCTGGCAATGACCTGATAGGTTGTGCGAATGCTGGTTTGCCAATCGGCGGTGTTGGCCAGCAAGGCTGTATGCGGGAATACCTGTTGAATTGTCCGCAGATAACTTTGACAATACCCCTCTTGATAAAACAGAAGGAAGTTTCTAAGTGGGGTAGAGCAAATAGGCTGCGCTGATGACCAGAAAAATGATGGATAACAGGAAAAGCACCCCGGCTGGTACCCACAAACCAGTAAATGCCAGCAGGTTGCCAACCACGAGCAGAATGATCCAGGCCAGCATCAAAGCGGCTACATTCCGCGAGCGGTTGACCAGCGGTTGATTGATTTTTGTATACAAACGCCAGCCAGCCAACGTGCCTGTCAGGGTGATCAATGCAAGAAGCAACGAGATGTGCCAGCCATTCAAGTAGGGGAGGTTGACCAGCATAATTCCGCAAGTGGCGGTGCGGGTGGGAAGCGGAAAACTGCGTGAGAGGTGCAGGCGCACCAGCACCAGCCGTCCCCAGGCGGCATCATCGGCGGAGACAAACCATTCTAACTGACGGCTTTCGCGTGGCTGCATCTCAACGATGATGTTTTCTTCCCGCATGAGGGTCACAAAGCCGTAACTGATGTGGATGCGGGCGGTCTGACGCAGGATGCGTTCGGTGGGGTTCTGCAAACGAATCGAAACCGCGGCAATCTCTTGTGGGGTGATGTATTGGGGGCAGCGGAGGTCGTTCAACACGACATCCGCAGCGATGGATGGATCAAACAAGGAGGCTTCTAAATCGGCCCAGGCACTGCTGCCCCACCAGACCAGACCAGCGACAAGTCCTGCGCCGAAGAGCAGGTACGCCAGCAATGAAGAGAGAAACTTTGACCTGTTCATAGGCGGGATAAGTGTATCACGGGCCGAAGGGCTTTACCAGATGGCTCTTTTATGAAAAACGAACCTGATAGCGATTAAGAAGATACCCAAAAGCCCCATAAAGACGAGGATTGTTTCAACAGAAAATCTTGGAAAATTGCCTGTAAAGGGATTTATCTGTGTGAAGGGTGAGAGGGGGTGCATATCCTCATGTACCAGACTATCCAGAAGAATGTGGCTGTAAGCCCCGCTCAACGCACCAAACCATATTGATGTTGGATGAAATTCGTTGGTTAGCCAGTTGAAGTTGATGCGCCATCTTTTAAGTAAGTGAGCCGTTATCGTAAAAAGGATGATGGTTACAAGAGCAGTTAGGGTGGCACCTACCAGTGTATGAAAGAAGCGGTGCAGCGGGTACTGGCGGGTCAGCGCATAGTAAAGCGGTTCAATGTCAATCAGGACATTGGCAGTACAAAAAGCCAAAAGCCCAAAGCGAGCGGGCAGCGCCGCTTTGGCTGCCAGACCTGCTCCGAAGTGGAACGGCGTTACCGGCATGGCGGTTACCCAACCACCTGCACTTTGGTGCCGCCCGGCATGGAGACTGTCATTTCACCCACATCGTAAGGAATGTGCGGTTCTGACCAGCGGAAGATCCACTTGGCATCATCGGGGGCGGCATTGATACAACCGCGTGAACGGGGTGTGCCAAAATCATTGTGCCAGAAGGTGGAATGGATCGCCTCGCCGTTTCCGGAGAAAAGGATTGTCCAGGCAATACCGGGCAGGTCCCAGCCGCTGCCGCTCACCCCGCCGCTCATGTGGTGAGAAATCAACTTGCGCCAGGTAGGCATCGTGCCAACCGGAGTGGACCATTTGTCGGTCGGGTTGCCGTCCTTGTCAAACTTGGCGCCGGAAGAAATGCGGCAGGTGTAAACCTCACGATTGCCTTCATAGCAGGAAAGCATCTGGTAGTTCAAATTGACCACGATGCGTTTATCCTCGGCTTCCGGGTGAATTGGCGCCAGTTCTTCGCGTGTCAGCGGGCGAAAGCCGAAAGCCGGCGCCCAGAGGATATCGCCGTAGCCGTATTTTTGGGTCACCCGGTAGTATACCTGTCCATCGCTGCCGGTGCGCAGGTCGTCAATCCAGAAGATCTGGCTGTAGTACAGGCGGGGGAATTGAGCTTCCCTGAGCCACGGCGCCCGGGCAGGCGGGTTGTGGAGGGTTACATCCAGGTAAGGAACGGTTACCTCCGCCCACATGCCCCGCCCCAGCGGGCCGGTAGGTAACTCGCTGACCGGTTCATTAGGCATATAGCGCACCGGTTGAAGGCGGGGGGCGTAGATATAACCTTCGGGGGTTTCTACCCAGCGCCGGCTGAGGGTCAGACCGGGCGGTTCACCGATAACCTCTCGCAGCCAGACGACAATGTGATCATCGTAGATGGTTTTCAGTTGCTGGCTGTCGGCAGAGGGTTTTGACCAGATCGAAACTCTGCCGGAAGTGACCCGGCCTAACCGTTCGGCATCCGGCCAATCCTGCACCAGTTGCTGCCAGACCAGTTTGGGTTGAAAAGCCATGCCAGCCATTGCGGCGATACCCAATTTCAGAAATTCCCGCCGGGAGAAGGTTTTTCCTTGCATCATCTTTTCCTCACCTAAGAATAAAAACAATCACACCCCCCACAATGAACACAAAGAGCGCTACCCATAACCAGAGGGGAGTGCGTTCTTCCTGTACGACCGGTGGTAAAGAATAATCCGCCGGGTTTTTATGATCCATCAGGGAGGAAGAAAAGGATTCCGTTTCGTTTTCTTCGTCACCCTCAAATTCAAGCCGGATGCTTTCCAAAAACGAATCGCTTTCCTCACCGAACAGGTCAGCCAATTCCTGATGAGCCGCCAGCCGTACCGCTTCATCTTCATCATACAGGGCAAGTTCAGCCAGCGTACGCAGCGCGCTCATCTCTTCAAACCGGCTGAGGGCGCGCACGGCTTTCAGGCGCAGGCTGGTATTTGATTCATGGTTGAGGATGAACAGCAATCCTTCCAGTGTGCGGCGCTGTTCGGCAGTTGGGCCTTTTTCCGGCAAGGGTGAATTTACGGGCCAAAAATCGTCCATGGTTGAATTGTACCCAAGCATCCCACCTGTTTTAAGCGGTTTGCGTATAGTTTACCAGAAACGGCTTAATTTCAATCCCAGCCACGCCAGGCCGCCCAAAGCAAGCGGATAAATCAAGAAAAGGAAAAGATGGCTTATAATCGGGGTCTGACGGATGGCCGAGAGCCAGCCCTGCTGAGCCGCCCTTGCTAAGAAAGTGTACCATGTGGCCAGCCCGAGCCAATTCGCCAGTCCGTTCAGCAGGATTGCCCCAATTAATATAATCCAGCCGATCAGCAGAATTTTCAACAGAATCACAGGCTTATTGTAAAGGTAAAAGATGAAAACGATATTAATCCTTGCCATGCACGGTTCACCGCCGAATGATTTTCCCCGGCGTGAGTTGGGAGAATTTTTCAGTCTGCACGCCCGTTTTGAGGCGGCTGCAAACAGTATGGACGAGGCCAGCCGAAGCCGCTACACCGAACTGGATCAAAAGATGCGCAGCTGGCCGCGCACCGCCGAAAATGATCCATTCCATGCGGCCAGTCTTTCCCTGGCCCGCCAAATCGAAAGCGAAAGTGGCCTGGAAACACGGGTGTGTTTCAATGAGTTTTGTGCTCCCACGCTGGAAGAAGTGGTAAAAGAGGCGGTTGAGGATGGTTTTCAGCGGATTGTGGTGGTTACCCCAATGATGACGCGGGGTGGTGAACACGCTGAGGTTGAAATACCCACCCAAATCCGGCAACTTCAATCAGAATATCCAGCAGTTCACTTCATTTATGCCTGGCCGTTTAGAGAGGAAGAAATTGCCCGCTTCTTGACGGCGCAAGTCCGCCGATTTTTTAATTGAACATTATCACTTAATTTGAATTGCACGGATTCTGCAGCCAGCCCAAGAGCGCATCGGGCGGGTCGCTCTTGCAAAAAACGGCGTTCACCTGCTCAATCCAGCCTTCTTTGCCGGTAACCTCTCCGCTGCAAAGGGCAGCAATTACCAGATTTGGACAAATCAGTTTGAGGGTCGCCAGTAATTCAATTAATCCGCGGTCATCCCGGCAGGGTTTAAGGCCGCTCAGGTCGGTATCCAGCAGCAAGATTTCCGGGCAGTATTGAGTGGTCAGATTTAATAGACGAACCACGTTATCTGCTTCGTCGAGGACTTGATGTTCGGGTTGGTGTTCGAGGATCAGCCGGAGTGCTGTGCGGACTTCGGGGTTATCATCTGCCAGTAAGATTCTCATGGCTATCCTTTCACTATTTCAATCTTTCCAACCGGCAGCCAGTCATCCATGTTGTTGAAACCAGCATGGTTGAATTTGAAAGGATACAACAGAAGCAGTCACCTCTTTCTACCCGGCCATATGGCATTTTTCGCCCCATGGCAGAACGTACGATCATTGTTTTCTCGCCGGTTAAAATTTTTTCCATTTCCTGTGATTTTGCATCTACATATACGATGTGATCCATCCGTATTTCCTCTAATGTTTTGTTCTTTTTTGCTCAGGTTCAGTGTACCTTCCCCAATTGGTTTAGGTCACCTGCGAGGAGTGGGAATTGAACCTGCCCGTTCGAGTGAACTTTCCTTAGCCGAAAGGATAGGATGGAAAAAAATTACCCCTTGCCGCTTTTTCAGGTTGTGGCGGAAGGGGCAACCGGTAAGATTTGTGATGATTTTAGATTTTATGTTTGAGAGCCAGCGAAACGGCTTCGGTACGGGTGGTGACCCCTAATTTGGAAAGAATACTGCTGACGTGCGATTTGGCCGTCGAAAGGCTGACCACCAGCCGCTCGGCAATTTGCTGATTGTTGAGACCTTCGACCATCAGCGCCAGCACTTCACGCTCCCGCTCGGTCAGGTCATCGCCCAATTTGCGCTGATGCGGGCGAGATGCTTCAATCAACACTTCGGCGGCTTCGGGGGCGAGGGTGGGTTTGCCTTCATAAGCCAGGCGGATGGCACGCGCCAGTTCATCGGCGGACAGGTCTTTGAGAAGATAGCCAATTGCGCCGGCTTCCAGTGCGCTCTTGACCAATTCATGATCTTTGAAACTGGTCAGTGCAATGATCTGAGTCTTTGGAAATTTCTCTTTAATGCGGCGGGTGGCAGCAGCCCCGTCCAGTACCGGCATCATCAGATCCATCAATACCACATCCGGCTGAAATTGATTGACCAGTGCAAGCGCCTGTTCGCCGTTGCGGGCTTCACCGACCAGCTCGAAATCCTCGTATATGCTCAAAAACGATTTCAAACCATTGCGTACTACGCTGTGGTCATCACAGAGCAGGATACGGATTTTTTTGTCCTCGCTCATTGGCTGATCTCCTCTGAGTTGTTTTTTAGGGCTTCCTGCCAGGAAAGATTGATGACTGTGCCTGCTCCCGGCTGGCTTTCCACAGAAAATTGGGCAGCGACTTGAAGAGCCCGTTCGCGCATGATGCCCAACCCAAAATGGTCGGGCTTGAGTTTTTGCAGGTCAAAACCAATGCCGTCATCGCGGATGCTCAGATGCAGGCCGGTGGGGGTGTGCGTCAGGCTTAACCAGGCCTGGGTGGCCTCGGCGTGTTTGGCAATGTTATGCAATGCTTCCTGAGCAACGCGGTAAAAGGCAATTTTTACATCAAGCGGTATCGGGCGGTTACCTTCGATGGTCAGGGACAGAGGAATACGGGCGCGGGCGATGAAGGCATTGCCCAAATGACGGATCAGGTCGTTTAGTTCGGCTTCCTGCATGGCGGTAGGGCGCAGTTCGACCAGCAGGGTACGCATCTCGGCCAGTGCGCCGCGGGTCAATTCGCGCAATTCTTCTAGCTTTTTCTGTCCTTCTTGCGGATTCTTTTCCCAAATGCGCGGCAGGACTTCGGCGGTCAGGGTGGTGGAGAAGAGTGTTTGAGTAACCGCATCGTGCAGGTCACGCGCCAGGCGGCTGCGCTCTTCCAGCACTGCGGTTTCTTTAACCTGCTGGATTAAGCGGGCGTTTTCAATCGCCAGAGAGGCTTGATCGGCGTACGAAACAGCCAGTTCTACCTCTTCGGGTAAAAAGTTGCGCGGTTTGGAATAATACAATGCCAGTCCGCCGTAGATTTGGGACTTAATCACCATCGGTACGGCCAGTACCGCGCCGTAACGGTCGGCAAATTGTTGGAGCTTGGTAACCAGCGCTTCATCGAGACGGATATTTTCTCCCTCGGATGATTTGAGGGGCTTTCCGGCAAAGACTGCGGTAGTATCATTGACCTGAACAGGGGCTCGCTTCAGGACAGCGATACCTAAGGCGCCCTGTCCCAAAGGCAAATGAATGGTGGAAACATATTCTGGAGAAAGCCCGACAGAAGCCTCGGGAATGAGCAGCTTTTTCTGCTCATCCAGCCGATGAATTGCCACGGCTTTTGCTCCCAGTAATTGTTGAGCCTGTGAAACGATGAGGTGTAAAACTTCGCTTAGCGGTCGTTCGGTGTTCAGGATGGAAAGGAT
>DLXG01000221.1 GCA_003448875.1 Anaerolineaceae bacterium | reverse complement strand
GGCTGGCTTTGTGACCAGACTGTTGATGCCAGCATACATTCCTTCGCGGCGCAGGCCGGTACGCTGTTCATCGTAGTCAATAACATCACCGTTCATAATAGGAATGAGGTACATTCCACCGGCAAAACCGACCCCTATTAGAAAAAATCCGATGGCAGCGGGTAGTAATAACTTTCCTCCGACCAGCATAATCAGACAACCGGCAGCAAATGCTGCCAGCCAAACTCGAACGCAGGTTTTTACCCCCCACGGATCCCGCCGGCGGATCCAGAATACGATACCAAAAACAATCCCGATGGCAAGCCCTATATAGAGGGGCAATGGCGTTGCCATGATTTCATCAAAGTAATAGGCTACCCCCTGCATCAGGCTGGTTTGAATATAAATGACGGTGAAACTAACCACAAGGAAAATGACGAAGGCAAAGTTTAGAAAGCTTTCTTTCAATGACTTGAGAAATGGAAATTGCTCATCTTGCTGGGCGAACACTTTTTCTTCATAGAAATAGGTGCTTAGAAAAACAATCAACCCCAACACTGTTGCCATTCCGATGAGTAACAAGCGATATGCGGAAGGATCATCTCCCGGCCCGGGCTGGATCGCGGCAATGACAAAGGGTAAAACGTTTGGAAAAATCATAAAGATGATTTTCCAAATAAAAATGCTGCTGCGGGCTTTGTTCGATACCGCCATTTCGTAGGGCATGATGTAAATACTGGTGGCAATAGCCGTGTAAAGAATGTCATAGACGAATAACCCAATCAACATTTGAGAAAACATCATGCCTTGTGAAGCGGGCAGGTCCAGCCACAAGAAAATAAAACCCAGCGTAAGTATGGGAGCGCCATAGCGAATGTAAGGACGTCGGCGCCCCAAATTCGATTTGGTGCGGTCACTGATAAAGCCGAACAGAGGGTCATTAATCGCGTTCCAGATCCCGAAAAGCAGCCAGACCAGACCGGCCAGATTCGGCTCAAGGCCGCGAACGCGTGTAAAATAATAGGTTAGAGCACCACCTCCAACAATGGTTTGTAACATTGCAACGGAGGAGTCGGCCAGTGAAATCCAGATGCGGCTTTTCCATGGGATTCGTTCTTCGATTATTGAGTTCTTCATCCAGTTTCTCCATTATTCGATATTCGGTGTGGTGAAATGAAAGAACAGGGTTTCGATTGGATTTCGAAACCCTGTCTGTATTCTTTCAATAGATGATGGCCCCCCTGAGGATCAAATCAAGCGCTGGCATTTTGCTTGCGGAACCATGTACGCCATTCTTTGTTTTCCCATACCACCAGTATCGGGGCGGCTACGAAAATGGAAGAGTAGGTTCCACTGAACAAACCAACCAGCAAAATGACGGCAAATTCCCGCAGAGTTACGCCACCAAAGAGTGCCAGTGCAAGCAGCATGAACTCAACGGTCATCAGCTGGGTGTTGATTGAACGCTGCAAGGTTTGCACAATAGAGTGATTGGCCAGTTTTTCAAACGGCAGTTTGCGTAAGAAAGCGCTGTTTTCCCGGATACGGTCAAACACAACAATCTTATCCTGTGTCGAAAAACCGATGACGGTTAATAAGGCGGTCAGGAATAAAGAGTCCATCTGCCAGCCCCACAGGACTGAACCAATGCCGGTGATACTGAATACCACCAGAATATCGTGGATCATGGCGATGATAGCGCATACACCATAACGAAAAGCGTGGGGAATGCCACGAAAAGCGTAGGTGATGTAAAGCACTACCGCCAGGGCAGCAACCGCAACCGCAAGGGCAGCCCGGTTGGTAACCTGGGCGGCGATTACCGGCCCAACGCTGTCGAAGCGGTTGACCAAGATTTGCTCGATCCCAAATTTTTCTTCCATCCTGTTGACGACAGCATTCTTGGCTTCTTCGTCCATGAAGGGAGAACGAATAACCAGAATATCCCTCTGACCGGAAGGGCCTGATGCGGTTTGCACCTGAACTTCCCTAAAACCCAGTTCGTTGTAAATTTGAACTACTTCTTCTGTGGGGGGCAAATTGGTGGTTGGAAATTGAAGTTCAAGAATGGTACCACCGCTGAAATCAATTGCCAGCGGTAACCCGTTGATGGCCAGGATAATCAGGCCGGGTAAAATTATCAGCAAAGATAGAGCGAAGAAGTAATAGCGTTTTCCCAGGATGTCTAACATGGCATTTGCCTCTATATTCCGAATAATTCGGGACGTTTTTCGGGTTCCTTGATTGATTCCAGGAACAAACTCAACAGTGTGCGGGTGACAAACAAAGCTGTGAAAAGGCTGACCGCAACACCCAACGCAAGGGTGAGAGCAAAGCCTTTCACAAAACTGGCTCCAAAAGCCGAACCGAACCAGAACAAGATGCCGCTGGTAATCAGTGCAGCAATGTTTGAATCGCGAATGGAAGGCCACGCCCGCCGCCAGCCGAGATCAATGGCTTGACGAACGGTTCGGCCATTGCGTAATTCTTCTTTCAATCGCTCGAAGATGAGAATGTTCGCGTCCAATGCTGCACCTGTGCTGAGCAGAAAACCCGCAATACCCGGCAGGGTGAGAGTCACAGGGATGGTTTTGAAAATCGCAAAGGTCAACAGGGCATAAAAAATCAGCGCCAGATCAGCCACGAAGCCGGGCACGCGGTAATAAATTGCCATGAATAACATGACGATGGAAAAACCGATCAGGCCTGCAACCAGTGATTTTTCAAGGGAGTCCTGACCGAGGGTGGGGCCGATAACACGAATCTGCTCGATATTGAGAGGGATCGGAAGCGAGCCATAACGCAATTGAACGGCGAGAGAGTTGGCGCTTTCGGCGGTAAAACCACCGCGAATGACCCCTTGACCATCCTTGATAGGCTGTTCGATCACCGGTGAAGATATGACTTTTTTATCCAGCACAATGGTCAGGTATTTACCGACGTTTTGTGTCGTCCATTCTTCGAAGATTTTGCCCGCTTCCGGGTTGAATTCAATGGCAACTTCATACTCATTCAGTTGACCACGCACCACTCCCACCGACTTGAGGTCCTTACCGGTCAGGATAGTGTGATAACGAATCTTGCCATTTTCTTCTGTGGGCTGGGTTACCGGTTCCGGAAGACCGAAGTCGGTCAATATTTCCGTGCCGGGGGCTAAGGGGGTATTGCCAGTATCCACAAATTCCAACTGCCCAACCTGACGAATCGGGTTGATAACCTCTTCTGCGTCTGTGGCGCCGGGAAATTCACCTACAATAATTCGTTCCCCTGCGGTTTGGAAAACTACTTCGCTAACACCCAATGCGTTCGAGCGGTTTTCCAATATGGTGGCTGCATCCTGTAAGTTTTGTTGAGTTACCGCAATTTCCGGGGGGACACTTAGAATGACCTGCATGCCACCCCTGAGATCCAAGCCGAGCACGGTTTCAAATTTCTTTTCAAAGGAACCGATTCTGATTCCCGGATTATTGGGGAGGTCTACCCAGATTGCCAGAGCAAAAATTAGAAGGATAATGATCAAATTGACAAGACGACGATTCATTAATGCCAGGCCTCCGATTCATGCAAATGCCAGCGCTCCGCTGGCGATGGAGCAGATTATACTCCCATAAGCGCAGGTTTGGTAGGGACGCGAATAGTGAGTGTCAATGCAAAATAGAAATGTCCCTTGTTTTGCAAAGTAGAGATGTCCCTTTTGAAGGGTTGAGATAAGAGAG
>DLXG01000225.1 GCA_003448875.1 Anaerolineaceae bacterium | reverse complement strand
ATGAAACGAATGGTCACCTGCAAAACCATCACCAGATCATTGGTTGGCAGTCCTAATCGGGAAAAGGGTGCCAGAAGGGATTGGAGGCCGTGGATCATTTCCGAAGTTGAAAGGGTGAACGATGAGAGAGAAAGCGCCAGAATCAATACACAAAAACGTAACAGCAGCACAGCCGCTGAGAGCAGCCCGCTGGCATAAATCTTAAGAATCCCGAACTCGAACAACGGCGCGGCAGTTGGCGGCTGTATGGATACAAAAACCTGCAGCACGGCCAGAATCAAGAGGAATGGCAAGGGCGGTAACAGGCCGCGCAAGGCGAAACTCAACGGGATGCGCCCGATGCCCAACAAAATCAGTACGACCAGCAGTGCAAACAATAAACCGGCCGGATGAGCCGTGAAGGTAGCAGCCATCACAATGAGCAGGTACATCACAATCCGCGCCCGAGCATCGAGACGGTGCAGGGTTGAATCCAGCGGCAGATACTGGCCGATGTTGACCATACGCAAAAATTCAAAGTTGTGCATGGTGAACCTCCAGATTGCGGCGCAAATGCTCTACCAGATCACCAATCCGCAAGATACAGCACGGAATATCCCAGCCCAGTTCCCGTAAGCGGGCAGCCGCGCGGGTCACCAGCGGGGCCTCCAAGCCATGTTCTTCCAACAGACTCACATTGGAATAAACCTCTTCGGCAGGGCCATCCAGCAGCGTTTTTCCCTTGTGCAGCACGGTCAGACTGCTGCTCAACTCAGCGATGTCTTCCATGTGATGGGAGGAAAGCACCAGCGTCAGCCCCTGCTGGCGCAGTTTATCCAGTGAACGCAGGGTTTCATTGCGCGAACGGGGGTCGAGCCCGGCAGTCGGTTCATCTAGCAGCAAAACCTGCGGGCGCATGGCAATCAGAGAAGCCAGCGCCACCTTGCGGCGTTCACCGCCGCTCAGCGTGAAAGTCAAGCGGTCTTTGAAGGTTTCAAAATCCAGCCCAACCATTTCCATCGCCATCCGCACTGTCTCCCGCAGTGTCTCCCGTTCACCTTTCAAGCGCGGGGCATAGGCAATTTCATCCCCCACATATTGTTCAAACAGTTGATAATCCGGATTCTGGAAAACCAGCCCGGCAAACTGGCGCACCGCCTTCAAATCGGTTTTCGGGTCGTTCAAATCAAACGGCCCTACCTGAACATCCCCTTTTTGTGGCAGTAACAAGCCGTTCAGGTGTTGTAAAAGGGTGGTTTTTCCCGATCCTGTTGAACCGATCAGGCCATGAACCTTTGCCTGTTCGGCATGCAGTTGCACATCTTCCAGAGCCGGAAATGCCAGCGGTGTATCGGCCAGATAGGTATGGCCTAAACGATTCACGCGGATAAAACCATTTTGCGGAATTGAGGGAAAGTTGTCCTCGCGAAAACCGCCGACTTTCACCTGAAACGGCGGCGGAGGCAGGGCGGCTATCAGATCATTCGAACGCAGCAGGTTCGGAGGAAGGTCAGGCAGAACTTCCCGCAATTGAATGGCCAGCCGTCCTGCCAGCGGCAAATCCAAACCCAGTGCCCACAAGTCAGCCGGATGGCTGAATACCTGTTGGGGCGTACTGTCCAGCGCGATTTCCCCCTTGTTCAGCACAATCACCCGCTGAGCAGCCACTGCTTCGCGCATGAAGTGAGAGATGACAATCACCGTCAACCCTTCCTCGTGCAGGCGGCGCATCAAGCGTCTGACCATGTGCCGTCCGGCGGGATCGAGCATGGCGGTGGTTTCATCGAAAATGACACAACGGGGACGCATGGCCAGCACCCCTGCCAGAGCTGCCCGCTGCATTTGACCGGCCGAGAGCAAATGCGGAGGACGCTGACGGTGTTCCTTCAAACCAGTAATTTCGAGCGCTTCCTCCACCCGCTGGCGTATTTCAGCCGGCGGCAGCCCCAAATTCTCCGGCCCGAAGGCCACATCCTCTTCCAGAATGGCCGCTACCAGCTGATCTTCGGGTGACTGAAATACCATGCCCACCAGGCTGCGGATTTGCGGATGGAAGCGGGTTTCGCGGGTATCCATCCCATTGATTCGCACTGTGCCTTTATCGGGTAAAAGCAAAGCATTCAAATGGCGCGCCAGGGTCGTTTTGCCGGAACCATTCGCCCCGATCAAGGCCACATATTCCCCCTCTTCAATCCGCAGGTTGATCCCTCTCAGCGCAGGAATTGCCTCACTTCCCCGTACCGGGTGACTGTATGACAGATTCTCGATTTCAATTAATGCAGCGGTCATTCGTCAGGCTATTCTAACACACTCAGTTGACATTAGCCGCCTCACCTTATTCATTAATACTTTTTTCGTTGACTCTGGATAACTCTGATGCTATTATAGGGTTAATCATTATTTTCATTCATTTTTTATTCATTTCATTTATTCTGCACCTTAACATTTCCGCACACCTTTCGCACTCATCCCAAGGAGTTATTCATGAGTATTGAATTCATTTTTCGCCTGATCGGCATGGTCGTTTTTGCAATCATTGGTGTGGTGTGGGGAGCGCAATTAGGGCAAATTGCAACCGCCGGGGGAGCATCCTCCACATTTTCAGTAGAGGAATATGCCTTCACGCTGGGACTGGTTGGCGCACTCATCGGTTTAATTTTGACGCCTTTCATTACCATCCGTCCCATGCGCGCCATCCGCAGCCTGTTGACCCGCGTTTCTGCCCAGACCCTTTTTGCGGCTCTGTTCGGTCTGATCGCCGGGCTGATCATCGCTGTTCTGCTGGCATTTCCCCTCTCGCGCCTGCCCTCCCCGTTTGGAGAAATTCTCCCTTTCATCGGGGTGGTATTTTTTGGTTATCTTGGCGTTTCGGTTTTCGTCATGCGCCAGAATGACCTGTTTTCGCTTTGGGGAAACATCTCTAAAAACCAGCCGCCTGCCGCAGGCAGCCCCGCCGCAGAGGGCGGAGCCAATTGGGCCGAATCCCGCACGATTTTGCTCGATACCAGTGTGATCATTGACGGGCGCATTGCCGATATTGCCCGCACTGGATTTTTGCCGGGTTCTCTATTGATTCCGCGTTTTGTGTTGAACGAATTGCAATACATCGCCGACTCGCCAGACAGCCTGCGCCGTCAGCGCGGCCGGCGCGGCATGGAAGTACTCGCCCAGTTGCAGAAAGAACCTATCATCCCCGTGCGAATTTCGGATATTGACGTGGAAGGCGTGCGCGATGTGGACGATAAACTGGTCATCCTTGCCCGCCAGTTACGCTGCCCGATTCTGACCAACGACTACAACCTCAACCGCATTGCCGAACTGCAGGGTGTGACGGTGCTGAACGTCAACGAACTGGCTAACGCCGTTAAATCCGTTCTGCTGCCGGGTGAAACCCTCTCGGTGCGCGTCATTCAGGAAGGCAAGGAAAGCGGACAGGGTGTCGGTTATATGGAGGACGGCACCATGGTGGTCATCGAAAACGGCAACAAATACCTCAATCAGGAAATTCTGGTGACGGTGACCAAAGTTCTGCAAACAGCCGCCGGACGGATGATCTTTGCCCGGCCGGAAACCGAACATTGAAAATCTTGATTTACACTTACAGGTGGAAAACTCGATGAGAGAATGGATAACCGGGCGCAATCCGGTTTTTGAGGTTTTACAAACCCGGAGGCGGCAGATTTTTCGCCTGCTTGTAGCGAGCGGTAGCGAAGAAAAGGGCAGGCTGGCCGAGATTGTGAGTCTGGCCGCTCAGCGGCGGGTACCGCTGCAGCGCGTTCCACGCCAGCAGTTGGACGCCCTCGGCGAGGGTCATCAAGGCGTGGCGCTGGAAGTCAGCGGGTATCCCTACGCCGATTACGCCGACATTATGAAGCGCGCCCAACAACGACAAGAGCCCCCGCTTATTCTGCTGCTGGACATGCTGCAAAACCCGCAAAATCTCGGCACTTTGCTGCGCACCGCCGAAGCGGTGGGCGTGCACGGGATCATCATCCCGCCGCGGCGGGCAGCCGGCATCACGCCGGCAGTTGTACACGCCTCGGCTGGCGCAACTGAGCATTTGCTGGTCGCCCAGATGAATCTGGCTCAGGCAATTGACATGCTGAAATCGGCAGATGTATGGGTGGTCGGGCTGGCCGGTGAAGCCGCCCAGCCCATTCAGCAGGCCCCGCTGGATGCCCCGCTGGCGCTGGTGGTCGGCAACGAAGGTGAAGGCATGCGCGCTCTGGTTGCCAGAAAGTGCGATGTGGTGGTAAAACTGCCCATGAAGGGAAAAATCGAATCACTCAACGCTGCCGTAGCCGGTTCGGTAGCCCTGTACCTGACTTTGCTGGCGCGGCAGTCGTCTAGTAAGGAAGCAACATGACCCCGCTACCGCCCGAAATTTCTGCGATAGAACTGCACCAGAAATTAGCGGGGGAAAGCAGCCTGCTGGTGCTGGACGTGCGCGAGCCGTACGAATGGACGCGCGCCTTTCTTCATCATCCGGCAGTGATCACCGTGCCAATGTCCGAACTGGCGGCGCGTGGAACAGACGCCCTGCCGGAAGAAGCCCGCAATCCGCACCAGCCGCTGGTGATCTTGTGCCACCACGGCGAACGCAGCCGGGTGGTTGCAGCCTGGCTTTCAGCCCAGGGCTGGCAGCAGGTCTTCAACCTGCAGGGGGGAATTGACGCCTACGCCCGGCTGGTGGATAAAAATGTAGGTATTTACTGATTTCTCTGGTATCATTGCCGCTTATAAACTGTTTCATGGAAGTCATGGCATGAAAAAAGGCATCCTCTTAGCGATTTCGGCGTACGTCTTGTGGGGATTCTTCCCCATCTATTTCAAATGGCTGCATGGTGTGCCGGCTCTGCAAATCATGGCGCATCGGGTGGTGTGGTCGTTCATCTTTCTGGCAGCCTACCTTTTGTTTCGCCGCGAAGTTAACTCGCTGATTCGCTCGCTCAACCGCCGCACCATTCTGATTTATCTGGCAGCCGGCAGCCTGCTGGCGGTCAACTGGCTGACTTATGTTTGGGCGGTCAATCAGGGGCGGGTGGTCGAATCCAGTCTGGGGTATTTTATCAACCCGCTGGTCAGTGTTTCGCTGGGGGTGATCTTTCTGCGGGAACGACTGCGGCCGCTGCAATGGCTGCCGGTGGGGCTGGCGGCGGCGGGAGTGGCTTACCTGACCATCCGCTACGGTCAACTGCCGTGGGTAGCGCTGGTGCTGGCGTTTACCTTTGGATTGTACGGCCTGCTCAAAAAAATTGCCCCGCTCGGCCCGCGCCGGGGGCTGGCGCTGGAAACCGCCCTGATCTTCCCGCCCATGTTTACCTATCTGCTGTTCGCCGAGCTGCGCGGTGAGGGGGTCTTCCTGCACAGCCTGCCGCTGACCAGCCTGCTGCTGGCGCTGAGCGGACTGGTAACAATCATTCCGTTGCTGTTCTTTGCCGCCGGCGCGCAAAGCGTGCCGTTGACCGTCCTGGGGCTGCTGCAATATATTGCGCCCACGCTGCAATTTTTGCTGGGGGTGCTGCTCTATCACGAGCCGTTTACCCAGACCAGCGCGATTGGATTCGGCTTCATCTGGCTGGCGCTGTTCATCTTTTCACTGGAAAGTTACATCCACAACCAGCGCACCTTGCAGCCGCAGCCGGTACCCTAGATCAGTATTCAGTCAGCCAGCCGGCGCAGTTGCTCGATTAGCTGCTCGGCACGGGTGACGCCGTGGTTGACAAAACGGGGTTTTCCGCTGGCATCCAGTAGAAAGGTAGTTGGCACACTCAACACGCCCCAGCGTTTGGCCAGGTCGGCCCGGCGGGTAGCATCCACTTCAATCACCTGCAGGCGGTCGCCCCATTCGGATTGGACGCGCTGCAAAGCCGGCCGTTGAACCGTGCGGCAGGGGGCGCACTCCGGCGTGGTGAAGTAGAGGATCACCGCCCGGCCGGGCTGCCAGCCGGGCAGATGACGGCTTAAGTCCTCCGTCCGGCGCAAAATGGCACGGTTGACCAGCACAAATATGCCGATTCCCGCGCCGATGATCAAAGCGCTCCAAAGCATACGAACGATCAGGTCATCCATCTCAACCCCGTTCCTCGCGGCGCGGACGCCAGCCGGCAGCCGTTCCCGGCGGCGGTGATTGGGTGAAGCCCGGCACCTGTAAGCGATTCAGCCAGTAGTAAACCGCGCAGCCCACGCAAAAACCGACAAACAGATTCAGGGATGCCAGCGCGATGACCAGCCAGACCAGCCCCCAGCCCACAACATTGCTCCCGCTGAGGAAAAGCAGCCCGGCAGCCAGCAGCACTACACCGCCGAAGCCCTGCGCGAAGGTATGCGGCTGGCGGTTGTCCATCAGCACGTCCGGTTTGAGCCAGCCGCGCGGTTTGAGCAAAGCGGTATACAGCCAGCCGAACGCCGGCCTGCCGGCCAGCGCGCCGGCCAACATCAGAGCCCCCACCACTCCCGCCAGCCAGGGCAGGTTCGCGATAAAAGAAATCAAAAGCAAGAGGATGATCATGGCCTGATTGGTTCGCAATGCAGCATGATCAATGGGTTGTAAGGGATTCATGTCAGCCTCCGTGTTGAATTGGGATGAAAAATTAAAAAAGACTGCGCCGTTCTGTGAAAATGCAGAGGGCGCAGCCGCTGGTGACGTCGTGAACGAACCGGATTAACGCCAGTACACCACGGCGGACCGCACCCTCCGCCGCATACACATGCAGGTGTTGAAAGAATGGATGTACTGGCTGGTTGTCATAATTACGACTATTATAGTCTTATTTTAATAGATTGACAAGATTTTTTGTATAACTGAAAAGTTGCATCGCTGGCGGGGAGGTTGATGGACTGATGGCAGGAATGGATCAGGCGTAAAAACAGATGAGATTTCTGGGTCTTGATGTAGAATAAAAATAAGATTTCGGTTACAAGCGAAGAACCAATCGCAATAGAACATGCTTTTTTGGTCATTTATACGCTAAAAATACTGTGTATCTGGAATTCGTATAATTTTGGTTGGGCTGCCTACTTGTGAACGGGTGAATAGCATGGCAAATGAGGTTATTTCTTACCTTTGCTCTGCGCAAGGCACAACCTTGAAAAGAGAGATAAGATTGAGTGTGAAGTTTGTGCCTCTATATGATGCCGCTTCGTTCTGCTACGCGGCTTCCCGCAGCTGAAGTACAAAGCGTTGTGTAGTCATTTGTTGAGTGAACGTTCACAAACAAACTGTGTAACGGTAGATAAGATTAGAAATCAAGAATACAAGGAGACATCTGAAAGATGTGGCGCGATCCCCAAAACAAACCTGGCTATTACAAAGGTAGGCATTACAGCACTTATGTAGAGGAAGTAGAAAGCTTGAAGAAAAAAGGAGCAATTGAAGAAGCGGAAAATCTCCTGATTGAATTAGTGAATGCTACTGAAGCAGAAGCCAATGCTGGTAACAGCGGCGTTGCTCCCTGGTACTACGAAGAGCTGGCAAAGATATATCGAAAGTGTAAAGACTATAAGAGAGAAGTTGCAATTCTCGAAAGATATGCTAACCAAAAACATGCGCCAGGAGAAAAACCTGCCCAACTGTTGGAACGCCTTGTTAAGGCAAAGAAGTTGTTGGCTTCCAAGTCGTAGAGACGATGTTGAATGCAAGAGAAAACGATTGCCGCAAATTTTTATCAACGTATAGATGGCATAACAAGTATATCCATCCAGCGGGCTCCGCACCCTATGTTCGTTTCTTGTGCGGCTGAACCCAACCGATGGGTATCAAATCTACGCGGAGACAAACTATGAACAGCGTAACTTGTTCAATTTGTGGGGCACCTCGTCTGCTGGAATTGAGTGAGATGGTAGAACGTCCACCATGCCCTCTATGTGGAGGAATGGCTTTGACAATTGCTGTATCGATTGAATTAACGGTATCCGTCTCGATGCAGTATTTGACCGAACTCATACCTGGAAATCAAGCCAGAGATTGGAAACAACGCTGGAGCCAAATTCAGAAGAATCTCCATTCTGTGTCATCTCCAAGAACAGAGATAATGAGCGCAGAGTCGATCTATGGGTGGGCACAGCAGTTGTTTTCATTCTTCATT